>NZ_JABXGF010000054.1:0-23292 GCF_025407985.1 Curtobacterium sp. C2H10
GCCACGGGGGCCTCGACCGCGGGTGCGGCCGGCTCGGCGGGAGCGTCGTCCGTCACGGGACGCTTGTCCTCGATCGAGGCGATGAGGTCACCCTTGCGGAGCTTCGAGAGCCCCGTGATGCCGAGGGAGGAGGCGATGCGCTGGAGTTCCGGGAGCCGGAGGGCGCGCAGATCGCTGGGGATCTCCACCTGGGTGGAGTCGTTGACGTTCGTCAAGGTCGGTGTTTCCTTTCGAACCGCAGAACGCGGAGAGTTTCCACCGTCCCGGATGCACGGGTATGCATCGACCGCCGTTCAGACGACGGACCGGGATTCGGTGATCAGAAAGAGATTGCCCCCGCGCACCGGACCCAGCATGGCGAGGAAGTTCCTGCTGCCTACGCGGGTTCGGCTTGGAGCGCCGAGTGCGACACCACTGTAGCACCACCGAGGTCGACGGCCAGCATGAGCGCCCGCCAGTCGGATTCCCCGTGTCGCGACACGAGGTCGGCCGCGGTGAGTCGCTGCGCGGGATCGCTGCCGAGGACCAGGAGGCTCGGGCCGGCTCCGGAGACGACCGCCGCCAGGCCGTGCTGCCGCAGCAGGCCGATGAGGGCGTCGGTCTCCGGCATGGCGCTGGCACGGTAGGCCTGGTGCAACCGGTCCTCGGTCGCCGCCAGGAGCAGCTCGGGGCTCTGGATGAGCGCGGCGACGAGCAGGGCGGAGCGGGACACGTTGAACGCGGCGTCCTCGTGCGGGACGCTCGCCGGCTGCAGGGAGCGCGCGAGCTTCGTCGAGAGCGTGGAGGTCGGCACGAAGACCACCGGCGAGACACCGCGGTGGACGAGCAGGCGCTTGTACGCCGGGCCCTCCGCCGTCATCCACGCGATGGTCAGCCCGCCGAAGAGTGCCGGCGCGACGTTGTCGGGGTGCCCCTCCATCTCGGTCGCGAGCGTGAGCAGGGTCGAGGCGTCGAGGTCGACGACGCCCTCGAGCAACCCGCGCGCGGCCATCAGCCCGGCGACGATCGCGGCCGCCGAGGACCCCATGCCGCGGCCGTGCGGGATGGCGTTCACCGCGTGCAGCTCGAGTCCGGGCTGCTGTGCGACGCCGGCGTGCTCGAGCCCGCGGCGCACGGCGCGGACGACGAGGTTCGTGTCGTCGGTGGCGACCTCACCCGCGCCGACACCGTCGACCGTGACGGTCGCGCCGGGCTCGGGCCGGACCCGGACGACGACCTCGTCGTAGAGCGACAGGGCGAGGCCGAGGGAGTCGAACCCCGGTCCGAGGTTCGCGGAGGTCGCCGGGACCCGTACGCGGACCGCCCGTCCGGCCGGTACAGCGATCTGGGCGGTCATGCCCTCCCCCGGTCCGGACGAGCGGTCGGGGCTCACTCGGCGCCGACCAGTCCGAGCACGTCGGCGACCGACTTGGTGTCGACCGGGACGCTCGTCGGGGTGACCTCGCCGCCGTCCTGCGTGCGGAGCGCCCACTGCGGGTCCTTGAGGCCGTGGCCGGTCACCGTGATGACGACCTTCGCGCCCTTCGGCACGACTCCGGCGTCGGCACGCTCGAGGAGCCCGGCGACGCCGATGGCCGAGGCGGGCTCGACGAAGACGCCGACCTCGGCGGAGAGGATGCGGTGCGCGGCGAGGATCGCCTCGTCGGTGATGGCACCGAAGTAGCCGTCGGTCTCGTCACGGGCTTCGAGCGCGAACTCCCACGAGGCCGGGTTGCCGATGCGGATCGCGGACGCGATGGTGTCCGGGTTGCGGACGACCTCACCGCGGACGATCGGGGCCGAGCCCGCGGCCTGGAAGCCGAACATGCGCGGGAGCCTGGACGACCGACCGGCGGCCACGTCCTCGCGGTAGCCGCGGGAGTACGCCGTGTAGTTGCCCGCGTTGCCGACCGGCAGGAAGTGGAAGTCGGGCGCGTCACCGAGGACGTCGACGACCTCGAACGCGGCGGTCTTCTGCCCCTCGATGCGGTCGTTGTTGACCGAGTTCACCAGGTGCACCGGGTAGTTCGCGGCGAGGTCGCGCGCGATGTCGAGGCAGTCGTCGAAGTTGCCCTGCACCTGCAGCAGCTGGGCGTCGTGGGCGACGGCCTGGCTGAGCTTGCCCATGGCGATCTTGCCCTCGGGCACGAGCACCGCGGCGGTGATGCCGGCGTGCGTGGCGTACGCGGCGGCGGAGGCGCTGGTGTTGCCGGTCGAGGCGCAGATGACGGCCTTCGCGCCGTGCTCGACGGCCTTCGAGATCGCCATGGTCATGCCGCGGTCCTTGAACGACCCGGTCGGGTTCATGCCCTCGAACTTGACGTAGACCTCGGCCCCCGTGCGCTCGGACAGGCGGCGCGCCGGGATGAGCGGGGTCCCGCCCTCACCGAGCGTGACGACGGGCGTCGCCTCGGTGACGTCGAGACGGTCGGCGTACTCGCGCAGGACACCCTGCCACTGGTGGGCCATGAGGCTCCCCTTCTTGTCGGTTCTGGAGTTCGGTCGGGCGCGGCTCAGGCGCCGACGACGCGGAGGACGCTCGTGACCTCGGCGACGACGTCCTCGTTGCGGAGGGCGACCACCGTCGCGGCGAGGTCGGACTCGCGCGCCAGGTGCGTGCCGATGACGAGGGTCGCGGTCGCGTCGGACCCGGTGGCGACGGTCTGCTCGACGGTCTCGACGCTGACGCCGTGCTTCGCGAGGACGCCGGCGACGGTCGACAGCACACCCGGGGCGTCCGTGACGTGCAGCGTGATCTGGTAGCGCGTGCGGACGGTGCCGATCGGGAACACCGGCAGCGCGGACTGGGTCGACTCGGCGATGCCGGGGCCACCGATGACGTGTCGGCGCGCGGCGGACACCAGGTCGCCGAGGACGGCCGAGGCGGTCTCGACCCCGCCGGCACCGGCGCCGTAGAACATCAGGTCGCCGGCGGCCTCGGCCTCGACGAACACGGCGTTCTTCGCACCGTGCACGCTCGCGAGCGGGTGCGACTCCGGCACCAGGGCCGGGTACACGCGGGCGCTGACGCCCTCGGTGCCCTGCTCGTCGGTCAGGCGCTCGGCCGTCGCGAGGATCTTCACGACGTACCCGGCCTTGCGCGCGGCCCGGACCTGCTCGATCGTCACCGAGGTGATGCCCTCGCGGTGGACGGCGGCGAGCGGCACCGAGGTGTGGAACGCGAGCGACGCCAGGATCGCGGCCTTCTGCGCGGCGTCGTAGCCCTCGATGTCGGCGGTCGGGTCGGCCTCGGCGTACCCGAGCTCGGTGGCGGTCGCGAGGGCGTCCTCGAACGTCGAGCCCTCGCGGTCCATCAGGTCGAGGATGAAGTTGGTCGTGCCGTTGACGATGCCCATGATGCGCTCGATGCGGTCACCGGCGAGGGAGTCGTGCAGCGGTCGGATGATCGGGATCGCGCCGGCGACGGCTGCCTCGTAGTAGAGCTGTGCGCCCACCTGCTCGGCGACCGCGAAGAGCTCCGGGCCGTGGGTCGCCAGGAGGGCCTTGTTGCCGGTGACGACGTCGGCGCCGGACTGCAGCGCCTGGAGCACGAGCGTCCGTGCCGGCTCGATGCCGCCGATCAGCTCGACGACGATGTCCGCGCCGAGGATGAGCGACGCCGCGTCCGTCGTGAAGAGCTCCTTCGGCAGGTCGACGTCGCGCGGGGCCTCGAGGTCGCGCACCGCGATCCCGACGAGCTCGAGGCCGGCCCCGGCGCGCGAGGCGAGCTCGTCGCCGTGTTCGAGGAGCAGCCGCGCCACCTGGGAACCGACCGAGCCGGCTCCGAGCAGCGCGACGCGGACGTTGCGGTATTCGATCATCTGGTGCGGGTCCTGTTCGTGGGGAGTCGGGTCGTCCGAGGGGCTCAGGCCCCCGGGACCACCCCGGTGTCGCGGGCGAGGAGGTCGTCGATCGACTCGCCACGCACGAGGATACGGGGTACGCCGTCGGCGACCGCCACGACCGGCGGGCGTCCGACGTGGTTGTAGTTGCTCGCCAGGCTCCAGCAGTACGCACCGGTGGCGGCCACGGCGAGGAGGTCCCCGCGGTGCACGTCACCGGGCAGGTACTCGTCGTTCACGACGATGTCGCCGGACTCGCAGTGCTTCCCGACCACGCGGGTGAGGACGGCGGGGGCGTCGGACGTCCGGGCGAGCCGGGCCGTGTAGTCGGCGCCGTAGAGCGCGGGTCGGGCGTTGTCGCTCATGCCGCCGTCGACCGACACGTACGTCCGGGTGGCGGGCTCCTGCTCGTCGTCCGAGAGCGTCACGGGCTTGATGGTGCCGACGCGGTAGAGCGTGATGCCCGCGGGCCCGACGATGTACCGGCCGGGCTCGACCGCGATCTCGGGGACCGGGATGTCCCGCTCGGCGCAGGCCTCGGCCACGATGGCCGCCAGCGCGTCGGCGACGTCCTCCGGCTCGAACGCCGAGTCGGCCTCGGTGTAGTCGATGCCCCAGCCGCCGCCGAGGTTGAGCTCCGGCACCGGACCGGTCGCCACGAGCGTGGCGTGCACGTCCATCAGGCGACGTGCGGCCTCGCGGAAGCCGGACTCGTCGAAGATCTGGGAGCCGATGTGCGAGTGCAGGCCGACGAAGGCGAGCGAGGGCTCGGCGCGCACGGCCTCGGCAGCGGTGACGGCCTCGGTCAGGGGGATGCCGAACTTCTGGTCCTCGCGCGCGGTGGCGAGGTACTCGTGCGTCGACGCGTGCACCCCGCTGTTGATCCGGATGCGCACGCGCTGCACGACCCCGGCATCGGCCGCGGCACGGGCGACGCGCTGCACTTCCTCGTGGCTGTCGAGGACGATGGTGCCGACGCCGACCTCGACCGCGCGGGCGATCTCGGCGTCCGACTTGTCGTTGCCGTGGAAGCCGAGGAGCGCCGGGTCGACTCCCCCGGCCAGGGCCACCGCGAGCTCGCCACCGGTGCACACGTCGACGCGGAGGTCGGCCTCGACCATCCACGCCGCGACCTGCGTCGTCAGGAACGCCTTGCCGGCGTAGTAGACGTGCGACCGGGTGCCGATCCGCTCGAACGCCTCGGTGAAGGCGTTCCGCACCCGCACCGCACGGGACTGCACGTCGCGTTCGTCGACCACGTACAGCGGCGTGCCGAACTGCGCGACCAGGTCGGACGCGGCGATCCCGCCGACGACGAGCTCGCCGTCGTCGGTCCGGGTCGCGGAGGCAGGCCAGATCCGCGCGGTCAGCGCGGAGGCGTCCGTCGGGAACCGCAGGTGCTGCGGGGCAAGGGGGTTCTCGCTCACGGGACCCGATCCTACCGAGCCGAGCCGCGCCTCTCCCACCGGCACGGCGGGCCGCCGCTGGCGCGTCGCCCCGGAACCGGCGGCGGGGCCCCGGCCGTGTGACGCAGCCACGCGCTCAACCGCACGAACCGACCGTCTGCAGCCCCGCCTCGTTGAGCGGCAGCGAGTCGGCCGTGACGCGCACCGTCGCCTCGGAGGCGGTGACGTCGAGCGACCGCACGAGGAGCCCCGACGGCAGGAACTGCGCCGTGCAGACCTCGACGGGGACGTTCGTGACGCCCGGGATCGAGTCCACCTTGAGGCCGAGCGACGAGTTCGTGATCCGCACCGTCTTCGGCGTGATCGTGATGCCCTTACCGTCGTCCTGCGCGGCGACGTCGCCCTTCGCCGCGTAGGTGATGTCGTAGCCGAGGACCGCGGTCTTGCCGGAGAGCTCCACGCCACCGTCGGCCAGGCTGAGCCGGTCGAACAGCGGGCTGTACTTCGACAGGTCCTTCACGGACGAGGCCGCGAGCCGGACGTGGCCGTCGACGTCGCGCACGTCGCCCTTGCCGTCGACGGGCACGTCACGCGCGGTGACGTCGGCGGCGAGCGGGATGCCGTCGATCGTGAGCTTCTCGGAGGAGATCTCGACCTCGTCGAGCTGCCCGCTGATCAGCTGCGGGATGACGATGCCCTTCGCGTGCGCCTCGACCTCACCGGTGGCGCCGGACGGCAGCGACTGCTCGACCTGCTGGGCGATGATGCGGTCGACGACCCCGCGGAGGACGAACTCGGCGATCACGACGAGCGCGGCGAGGACGACCACGACGACGATCAGCACGACGGGCCAGCGACGGCGCTTCCGGGGGGTCACGGTGGCGGCGGACATGCGTCCCACCTTGCCAGGTGGCCCCGGCAGCGAGCCTGGAGGCGCGGCGTGCGCCCGGCGCGTCGGCCGGACGGGCGCGCGGTCGCGGTCGCGCCGGCCGCGTGCGCCCAGCGCCCGCCGCACAACGGAAGTCGCCCCGAACCACGGCATTCCGCAGTTCGGGGCGACTTTGGTTGTGCGCAGCGCTCCGCGCCGGCCGCACGATGACCGCTACATGCGCTCCGGCGCCGTCACGCCGAGCAGGCCCAGCCCGTTGCGGACGACCTGGCCGGTGGCGTCGTTCAGCCAGAGGCGCGTGCGGTGCAGGTCCGTCACGGCCTCGTCGCCGAGGGGCGTGACCCGGCAGGCGTCGTACCAGCGGTGGTAGAGCCCGGCGAGCTGCTCGATGTACCGCGCCACACGGTGCGGCTCGCGCAGCTCGGCAGCCTGGCGCACCACGCGCGGGTACTCCGCCAGGGCGCCGAGCAGGGCCCCCTCGGTGTCGTGCGTCAGGAGCGAGGCGTCGAAGGCCGACCGGTCCACCCCGGCGTTCGCGGCGTTGCGGGCCACGGACTGCGTGCGGGCGTGGGCGTACTGCACGTAGAAGACGGGGTTGTCGTTCGTGCGCTTCGTGAGCAGGTCGAGGTCGATGTCGATCGCGGTGTCACTGGCGAACCGGACGAGCGAGTACCGGCCGGCGTCCACGCCCACGGCGTCGACGAGGTCCTCCATCGTGACGATCGTTCCGTTGCGCTTCGACATGCGCATCGGCTCGCCGTCCTTGAGCAGGTTGACCATCTGCCCGATGAGGATCTCGAGGTTCTTGCCCGGCTCGTCCCCGAACGCGGCGCACATCGCCATCATCCGGCCGACGTAGCCGTGGTGGTCCGCGCCGAGCATGATGAGGTTCCGCTCGAAGCCGCGCTCGCGCTTGTCGAGGTAGTACGCCAGGTCGCCGGCGATGTAGGCGGGCTCGCCGTCCGACTTGATGACGACGCGGTCGCGGTCGTCGCCGAAGTCGGTGGTCCGGAGCCACTCGGCACCCTCGGCCTCGTACATCACGCCCGCCGAGCGGAGTCGCTCGATGGCGCGCTCGACGGCCTTCGACTCGTGCAGGGCGTTCTCGTGGAAGTACACGTCGAAGTCGACGCCGAAGTCGTGCAGCGACGACTTGATGTCGGCGAACATGAAGTCGACGCCCTCGCGCCGGAAGAGCTCCTGCGCCTCGTCGCGCGGCAGGTCCTTGACGTCGACCGACGGGTCGAGCGTCGCGATCACACGCGCCGCGATCTCGGCGATGTACGCGCCGCCGTAGCCGTCCTCTGGCGTGGGCTCACCGAGCGCCGACGCCACGAGGGAGCGGGCGAAGCGGTCGATCTGCGCGCCGTGGTCGTTGAAGTAGTACTCGCGGGTGACGAGGCCGCCCTGCGCCTGGAACACCCGCGCGAGGCTGTCACCCACCGCGGCCCAGCGCACGCCGCCCATGTGGATCGGCCCGGTCGGGTTCGCGGACACGAACTCGAGGTTGATCCGCACGCCGTCGTACAGGTCGCCGTGCCCGAAGGACTCGCCGCCCTCGACGATCGTGCGCGCGATCTCGCCGGCAGCGGCGGCCTCGAGCGTGATGTTGATGAAGCCGGGGCCGGCGACGTCGACCGAGTCCACGCCGTCGAGCTCGGTCAGCTCGCCGGCGATCTCCGTCGCGAGCTCGCGCGGGTTCGTGCCGAGCCGCTTCGCGAGCTGCATCGCCGCGTTCGAGGCCCAGTCGCCGTGCGCGCGGTTCTTCGGACGTTCGAGTGCCGCGTGGGACTCCTCGATGGTCACGGTATCGGACGCGCCTCGTCGCTCGACGATCCCGGTCAGGATCGACAGGTACGCGGCGGAGAGTTCGGCAGGAGTCACGAGGGTCGAGTCTACCGGGACGCACAGGTCCTCCCCGGTCGATGCACCATCATGTCGGGATGACCACCCGCAGCCGCGTCCGGGCGATCAGCGTCGCCCTCCTCACCGTGTCCGCGTCCGTCGCCCTGGTGGCGTGCTCCGGCGGCGGCTCGGACGGCGCCACGCCGAGCGCCACGGCGGGTCCGATCGGGAAACGGGTCGCACAGACGTGCGCCGAGCTCCTGCCCGCCGACGCCCTGTCCGTCTACGGGAAGACGTTCACCCTCGACGACGACTTCACGCCGGAGAAGGGGACCCCGGCGGCGCGCATCGCCGAGCAGCGCGGCCGCGTGTGCCACTGGAGCGCGACCGACGACGCCTCGACGACGATCACGGTCGCCGTCGCCGACCTGCCTGAGAAGTCGCTCACGAACCTCAAGGACGCGCTCTACGAACGGGGCGGATCCGTGCCGACCTACCGGGTCGAGGGGTACTTCTCGCTCACCGACGGCGTCGGGCGCGCGGACGCCTTCGCCGACCCGTACTGGATCACCGCGACCTCCACCCTCTTCACCGAGCCCGGCGGCGCGCAGCCGGTCGTCGACGCGGTGCGGAGCGTCGTGCAGCCGAGCGCGTCCGCGACGCCGGCCGGCTGACCCGACACGGGTCGATCTCGCTTGCCATCGCGCGCGTTCTGGGAAAGACCGGCACCGAGCGCGCCCCGCGCCCGCCGTACCCACCAGACGGACGGGAGGCGCAGTGCGGCCCTGCCCCGCGCCTCCTGTCCGTCAGCTAGTCACCCGCGTACCCTGGCGGGAACGGGCATACCTGGTCGATTCTTTCGACCGAGTACGCCCGATCCCGCTTCCCATCGCGCACGTTCTGGGAAGGACCGGGGTCGACACGCGTGGTCTCGGACAGCCGTGCGGACCTGCTACGGTTGGTTCCACCCAGGGCCCCCATAGCTCAGGGGATAGAGCACTGCCCTCCGGAGGCAGGGGCGGAGGTTCGAATCCTCCTGGGGGCACAGTGACATCCCCGCGGAAGCAGGCGACTTCGCTTCGCTCAGGCGGCTGCCCGCGATGTCGGCTTCGCCGACCTTCCCTCCGGGGGCGGTCAGGGCAGGGGCCATCAGGGGTGCACAACGCGGTAGCGTCGGGGGCATGAGCCTCGTGTTCCCGGAACCTGGTGTTGCGCCGCTGCGAGGCGGGCCGAGGCTCGGGTGGGGCGTGATCGGGCCCGGCGAGATCGCGGGCGACTTCACGTCGACGCTCCACGCGAACTCCGACCAGCGCGTCGTCGCCGTCGGCTCCCGCTCCCCCGAACGCGCCGCCGCCTTCGCCCGGCGACACGGGATCCCCGGCGTGCACGGCTCGTACGAGGCCCTCGTCGCCGACCCCGCCGTCGACGTCGTCTACGTCGCCTCACCGCACCCGCAGCACCTCGGCCACGCGCTCCTCGCGATCGCCGCGGGCAAGCACGTCCTCGTCGAGAAGCCGATGACCACGTCCGAGGCGGACACCCGCACCCTCGCCGAGGCCGCCCGCAGCGCCGGGGTGTTCGCGATGGAGGCGATGTGGACCCGGTACCTCCCGGGGACCACCGTCGTCGCACGGCTCCTCGCGGACGGCGCCCTCGGCGACGTCCGGCTCGCGTCCGTCGACGTCGGCTGGCCGCACGACCCCGACCCCGCCGACCGCATGTTCGACCCCGCCGCCGGCGGCGGCGCCCTCCTCGATGCCGGTGTCTACGGGCACTGGTTCGCACGGTTCGCCGCCGGCGCCCCGGTGACCAGCAGCACGACGGGAGCGGTCTCCGGACGCGGGGTGGACCTCCAGTCCGTCACCGTGTCGACGTCGGCCGGAGGCGCGCAGGCCGTGGTGACCACGACGATGACGGCGTGGACGCCCGGACTCGCGGTCATCGCGGGGAGCACGGCCACCGTGCGGTACACCGACCACTTCGTGTTCCCGGCGTCCTTCGCGCTGCACCACGGCGCGGAGGCGGCGCACTGGGAGGACGAGAGCGGCCTCCGTGGCAGACAGGGCCTCGTCTGGCAGACCGCGGCGCTCGCGCAGTACGTCGGCGAGGGGCGCACGGAGTCGCCGCTGCACTCGCTCGACGACTCGATCGGGCTCGCCGCGACGCTCGACGCGGCGCGGTCCGCGCTCGGTCCCCGGGTGGACGCCCCCGGTGTTTCCGAACGCGACACGTCCACCCGCTAGGATCACGGGCCGGTCGACCCCGCACGCGACCGGGAAGAGGACTCGATGACCGCAGCCACCGGGAACCCGCAGCACGAACTCGCCCGGGGCGCCGACGCCCCGGCACCACGGACCCTGCTCGACGTCCTCACCGCGACCGCCGCCGAGCACCCCGACGCCACCGCGCTCGAGGACCCGGCCGGCACGATCGACTACGCGACGCTCGTGCGACTGGTGCACGAGCAGGCCGACGACCTCGCGCGACGCGGGGTCCGACGGGGCGACCGGGTGGGCGTCCGGATCCCGTCCGGCGGCCGCGACCTGTACGTGTCGATCCTCGCGGTGCTCGCCGCCGGCGCCGCGTACGTCCCGGTGGACGCGGACGACCCCGAGGAACGCGCCACGCTCGTGTTCGGCGAGGCCGGCGTCGTCGGCGTGATCGGAGTGGGCGGCGTCCTGCGTGACCGCGACGGCGCGGAACTCCCGGTGACCGACCCCGCGGCGAGCGCCGAGCTCCCCCGGCAGGACGACGACGCGTGGATCATCTTCACGTCCGGGTCGACCGGTGTGCCCAAGGGCGTCGCCGTGACGCACCGGTCCGCTGCGGCGTTCGTGGACGCCGAGGCGCGGATGTTCCTGCAGGCCGCGCCGATCGGTCCGGGCGACCGGGTGCTGGCGGGTCTGAGCGTGGCGTTCGACGCGTCGTGCGAGGAGATGTGGCTGGCGTGGGGCCACGGTGCGTGCCTGGTGCCGGCACCGCGGTCGCTCGTGCGCACCGGGGTGGACCTGGGGCCGTGGCTCATCGCGCACGGGATCACGGTGGTGTCGACGGTGCCGACGCTCGCGGCGCTGTGGCCGGACGACGCGCTGGAGCAGGTGCGGTTGGTCATCTTCGGTGGTGAGGCCTGCCCGCCGGAGCTCGCTGCGCGGATCGCGAGCCGCGAGCGGGAGGTGTGGAACACGTACGGTCCGACCGAGGCGACGGTGGTGGCGTGCGGTGCCCTGCTCGACGGGAGCACGCCGATCCGGATCGGGTTGCCGTTGGACGGCTGGGACCTCGCGGTCGTGGACGCGGCGGGTGCCCGGGTGGAACCGGGGGGCGTCGGGGAGCTCGTCATCGGCGGCGTCGGGCTCGGGCGGTACCTGGACCCGGCGAACGACGCCGAGAAGTACGCGCCGTTCCCGGAGCTCGGGTGGGACCGGGCGTACCGGAGCGGTGACCTGGTGCGGTACGACCCCGAGGGACTCGTGTTCCAGGGTCGTGCGGACGACCAGGTGAAGCTCGGCGGTCGTCGCATCGAGCTCGGGGAGATCGACGCGGCGCTGCAGGGGCTTCCGGACGTGGCCGGGGGTGCTGCCGTGGTGCAGCGGACGCCGGCGGGCAACCAGGTGCTGGTCGGGTACGTCGCGCCGGTCGCGGGTGCGACGGTGGACGTGGCGGCGGCGAACGCTCGGCTGCGCGAGGAGCTCCCGGCGGCGCTCGTGCCCCTGCTCGCGGTGGTGGACTCGCTGCCGACGCGGACCTCGGGCAAGGTCGACCGTGCCGCGCTCCCGTGGCCGTTGGCGGGGTCGTCGGACACGGCGATGCTCCCGGACACGGTGGCGTGGATCGCCGAGCGGTGGTCCGCGATCCTCGGGGTGCCGGTGGCGAGCGTCGACGACGACTTCTTCGCGCACGGCGGGGGGTCGCTGACGGCGGCGCAGCTCGTGTCGGCGATCCGTGAGCGCTTCCCGACGACGACGGTGGCCGACGTGTACGACCACCCGCGGATCGGGGCGCTGGCGGACGCGCTCGACGACTCCGGCCCGGTGACGTCGGTGCCGCGCGACGTCCGGCCGGTCCCGCCGGCGACGGGTGTGGTGATGACGGTGCTCGGGCTGCCGCTGCAGGTGCTCCGTGGTCTGCGGGTGCTGACGTGGACGGCGCTCGTGGCGGCGGTGCTGCACGCGACGACGCTGCCGTCCGTCCCGGTCCTGCCCTGGCCGGCGCTCGTCGTGGCGCTCGTCCTGTTCGTCACCCCGGCGGGGAAGATGGCCGTGACGGTCGTCCTCGTCCGGGCCCTCCTCGTCGGGGTGCGTCCGGGTGACCACCCCCGTGGCGGGTCGGTGCACGTGCGGGTCTGGCTCGCCGAGCGGATCGCTGAGGCGGTGGACGGCCCCTCGACGGCCGGTGCGCCGTGGATCAGCTACTACGCCAGGGCCTTGGGCGCGACGATCGGCAAGGACGTGGACCTGCACGCGCTGCCGCCGGTGACCGGGATGCTGACGGTCGGCAAGCGAGCGTCGATCGAGCCCGAGGTCGACCTCGCCGGACACTGGGTGGACGGCGACGTGTTCCGGCTCGGCCGGGTCCGGATCGACGCGGACGCCGTGGTGCACAGCCGGACGACGCTGCTGCCGGGTGCGTACGTGGGCGTCGGTGCCGAGGTGGAGGCCGGTTCCGCGGTCGCCGACCGGGTCCCCGACGCGGAGCGGTGGGCGGGGTCGCCGGCGGAACGCGTCGGGTCGGCTCGGCACGACCGGGAGGCGCGGCCCCCGTCCCGACGCCGGTGGCTGCTGGCGTACGGGGCCGGGTCCCTGGCCGTGGCCGGGTTGCCGGTGATCGGTGTCGCCGCGGGTGTGGCGCTGGTGTGGCTCCTCGTCGGACCGGTCGCGTCCCTCCAGCGGGCCGTGCTGCTCTCGCTGGCGTGGGTACCGGTGGGGACGGTCGTCGCGGGGCTCGTGTACGCGGCACTCGTCGTGGCCGCGGTGCGGTTGCTCGGCATCGGTCTGCACGAGGGTCGGCACCCGGTGCGCTCCCGCATCGGCTGGCAGGTGTGGACGACCGAGCGGATCCTCGACGGCGCCCGGACGCTGCTGTTCCCGGTGTACGCGTCGCTCGTGACCCCGCTCTGGCTCCGGCTGCTCGGGGCGCGGGTGGGACGGAACACCGAGATCTCGACGGTCCTGCTCATCCCGGCGCTCACGCAGATCGCGTCGGGGGCGTTCCTCGCCGACGACACGATGGTGGCGACGTACGAGCTCGGCGGCGGTCGGGTGCGGATCGGTCGGTCGAAGGTGGGGCGGCGGGCGTTCCTCGGCAACAGCGGGATGACCGGCGCCGGACGTTCGGTGCCGCGCGAGGCCCTGGTCGCGGTGCTGTCCGCCGTCCCGAAGAAGGCGAAGCGCGGATCGTCGTGGCTCGGCTCTCCCCCGGTGCGGCTCCGGCGCGCGACGGCGGAGTTCGACGAGGAGCGCACGTTCCGGCCGCCGCGGTCCCTCAAGGTCGCTCGAGGCTGCTGGGAACTCCTGCGCCTGGTCGCCCCGATGGTGTCCGCGGGGATCGCGCTCGGGGTCGTCGGCACGCTGCTCGCGCTCTGGACGGCCGTGGGCATCGGGTGGACGGTGCTGCTCGCCGGGCCGGTGCTCATCGTCGCCGGTGCCGTCGCAGCGGTGGTGTCGACGATCGCGAAGTGGTCCTTCGTCGGCCGGATCGCCGCCCGCGAGCACCCGCTCTGGTCGTCGTTCGTGTGGCGGAACGAGGTGCAGGACACGTTCGTCGAGACCGTCGCCCGGCCGTGGTTCGCCGAGCAGGCGACGGGGACCCCGGCCCTCGCGGCGTGGCTCCGCAGTCTCGGGGCGACGATCGGCCGCGGTACCTGGCTCGAGACGTACTGGCTCCCGGAGGCCGACCTCGTGACGATCGGGTCCGGAGCCGCCGTGGCCCGCGGCACGGTCGTGCAGACGCACCTGTTCCACGACCGGGTGATGCAGCTCGACGAGGTCCGTCTCGACCCGGGTGCGACGCTCGGGCCGCACAGCGTGGTGCTGCCGGCGGCGGGCATCGGACCGGGCGCCACCGTCGGGCCGGCGTCCCTCGTGATGCGCGGCGAGCAGGTGCCCGGCGGGACGCACTGGTCCGGCAACCCGATCGCTCCGTGGACATCGGCGCCGCCGGTGCCGGCGCGGTCGTCCGTCGAGCACGTCGCCGTGGCAGACTCGACGGCACCGTGAAGCCCGCCTCGACGAACCCAGACGCCGACCCGTACACCCCGCACAGCGGCGACCGACGCTGGAGCGCCCACCACTACGAGCTCCGTCTGGAGTACCGCGTCGCGACGAACCGCCTCGACGGCACCGCGACGATCACCGGCCGTGCGCACGAGGACCTCGACCGTGTCGTCCTCGACCTGCACGGCATGACGGTCGACCGGGTGGACGTCGACGGCAAGCGGGCGAAGAAGCACACGGCCGCGACGCACAAGCTCACCGTGACCCCGGCCGAGCCGGTCGCCGCCGGCACGGACTTCACCGTCCACGTGCGGTACCGCGGCACACCGCACCCGCTCCGCAGCCCGTGGGGCCAGATCGGCTGGGAGGAGCTGACCGACGGCGTCATCGTCGCCGCGCAGCCCACCGGCGCCCCGTCGTGGTTCCCGTGCAACGACCGACCGGACGACAAGGCCACCTACCGGTTCGAGATCACCGCCGAGGCCGCCTACGACGTCGTCGCGAACGGCGAGCTGCTCGGCAAGGAGCGCGCCCGCGCCGGCACGACGTGGACGTACGCCACGACCGAGCCGATGGCGACCTACCTCGCGACGGTGCAGATCGGGCGCTACCGCACGACGAAGCTCCGCGGCTCGGACACCCCCGTCACGCTGCACCACCCCGCCGACCTCGGCACGGCCGCGAAGACGGACTTCGGACGGGTACCGGACATGCTCGCCCTGTACGCCGACCGGTTCGGGCCGTACCCGTTCGCGTCGTACGGCGTCGTGGTGACCGACGACGAGCTCGAGATCCCGCTCGAGGCGCACGGCCTGGCGGTGTTCGGCCGGAACCACGTCGACGGCGAGCACGGCACCGACCGGCTGATCGCACACGAACTCGCGCACCAGTGGTTCGGCAACTCGGTGACGGTCGCCAGGTGGAAGGACATCTGGTTGCACGAGGGCTTCGCCTGCTACGCCGAGTGGCTCTGGTCGGAGCACCGCGGCGGCGAGTCGGCGGACACCCTCGCGGCGACGTACCGCGACGGGCTCCTGGAGCAGCCCGAGGACCTGGTCGTGGCCGACCCGGGCCCGAAGGACATGTTCGACGACCGGGTCTACAAGCGCGGCGCCCTGGCCCTGCACGCCGTCCGCCGGTCGGTCGGCGACGACGCGTTCTTCGCCGGGCTCCGGACGATCACCGAGCGACACCGGTACGGGTCGGTCGCACCGGAGGACGTGCACGCCGCGTTCGCCGACGCAGCAGGGACCGACGTCGACGCGGTCCGGGCCGTGACGGCACCCTGGCTCGACGAGCCCACCGTCCCCGCGCTCTAGGGATCGGTCGGCGGCGTCGCGCGCGTCAGCTCGCGGTCTCGACCAGGTCCGGAGCGCCGCCGACGTCGGCCGTCTCCGGGGTACGGTTCACCTCGGCCCACACCGCGTCGAGGGACAGCCCGACGACCCCGGCGACGGACGCGATCGTCGAGAACGCCGGCGTCGCGATGCGGCCGGTCTCGATCTTCCGCAGCGTCTCCGGCGAGATCCCGGCCCGCAGCGCCGTGTCGAGCATCGAGCGCTCCCCGCGGGCACGACGGAGCAGCGCTCCGAGCCGCCGACCACGGGCGACCTCAGCGGGGCTGAGCGGGAGACGGACCATGTGCCCACACTAATACCGGTCTTCCAGTACCGGTATGATCATCCCATGATCGAGATCCTCACCCCGGCCGAGGTCGACCGGGCCCGCGCCACCGGAGCGCTCGTCGGCACGATCCTGCAGACCCTGCGCGAGCGCACCCGCGTCGGCACGAACCTGCTCGAGATCGACCGGTGGACGAAGGCGATGATCGAGGACGCCGGCGCCGAGTCCTGCTACGTCGACTACGCCCCGTCGTTCGGACGCGGGCCGTTCGGCCACCACGTGTGCACCGCCGTCAACGACGCCGTCCTGCACGGACTCCCCCACGACCGGACCCTGCAGGACGGCGACCTGCTGACGCTCGACCTGGCCGTCTCGCTCGACGGCATCGCCGCCGACGCCGCCGTCAGCTTCGTGGTCGGCACACCGGACCCGGCCGACCTGGCCCTCATCGACGCCACCGAGCGCGCCCTCGCCGCAGCGATCGAGACCGCCGGCCCCGGCGTCCGCACGGGCGACCTGTCGCACGCCATCGGCACGGTGCTCGAGGGCGCCGGCTACCCCGTCAACGTCGAGTTCGGCGGCCACGGCATCGGCTCGACGATGCACCAGGACCCGCACGTGTCGAACACCGGGCGACCCGGACGCGGCTACACCCTCCGCCCCGGGCTGCTCCTCGCGCTCGAACCGTGGGTGATGGCGGACACCGACGTGCTCGTCACCGACCCGGACGGCTGGACGCTCCGCAGCGCCACGGGAGCACGCACCGCGCACACCGAGCACACGGTGGCGACAACCGAGGACGGCGTCGAGGTCCTCACGCTCCCACGCTGACCGGAGCCCCTCCCGCCGCGACCGCGAGCACCACGTCGACCGCGGGGAACAGCACCGAGACCGGCTGCGACACCCCGTCGAGGACCGCCGTGCCCCGACCCAGGTCGACGTCGACGCGGGTGGGGTCCACCCGGAGTCCTCGACCGTCACGCTTGAGGACGGCCTCCTTCACCGCCCAGCACGCCGCCCGTGCAGTGTCGTCGCCGGACCGGGCGAGCTCCCCGGGCGTGAACGCGTCGAGCGGGGCTGCCGCGACCCGCGACACGCGCTCGAGGTCGACGCCGATCCCGGGTGGTCCGACGGCCAGTGCGACGAGGTCGGCGGTCCGTGCGAGGCTCACGCCGACGGCGGAGCCGTCGACCTCGGCCCAGGGGCGACCGTGGTCCGTCGCAGCGCAGTGCGGGCAGACGCGCCCCGCGCGCACGGCCGACACGTCGACATCCGCCGCCGACGCGACGGCGGTGAGCAGCGCCTCCCGGTCCGCGTCGGGACTGCCGCCGGACCGCCGGATCGTCACCACGACGGTCTGGAGGCGCGGGAGACTCACGCAGGCGAGCCTACGTGGGGTGGTTCAGGCGTGGGTGAGCGCGATGAGCGCGACGTTCATCGTGCTGTAGAGCCCTTCGGACCGGGTCGCCTGGCGCACCCGTCCGCGGAGGACCTCGTAGCGGCCGTCGTGCTCGCGCACGAAGCCGATGACACCGCTCGCCGGCGTCGACACACGGTGGTAGCCGTCCTCGAGTGGGACGACCTCGGTGCTGGTTGTTCGCTCCATTGCAGTTCCCCTGTCTCGTTCGTCGTCGAACGCTCCCCGAGCATACCCCGGTCCGGGGTACAACACCTGCACAGGCCCGGGGTTCCACGAGGGTTCGCCCGGAGTCTGTCCGAGCGCTGCGCGGCGTGGATAGACTCCGGGCAACAGCGCTCCGGGGCGCGGTTCCGGGGGTACTCGGACCGTGACCACGGCGACGGACGGAGGACGGATGCGAGCGGTCCAGGGCGGATCGGCCACGGGCACGACGAGGACCGACAGGGGGACGCCGGGGCTGGTGGGACGCATCGCTGCGGCACTCCTGGCCGTGTTCCTCGTGCTGGCACCGGCGGCGACGGCGCGAGCGACCGCGCCGGTCGACCTCGGTGGCGCGTACGTCCTCGACGAAGCCGACGTGCTCAGCTCCTCGCAGCAGTCCCGGATCGAGAACGCCGTGCAACAGCTCTACACGGACACGAAGACCCAGCTCTACGTCGTCTTCGTCCCGACGTTCACGAACCCGTCAGACCACACCGAGTGGGGCGCCGCGACGATGTCGGCGAACCAGATCGACTCCGACGGCATCCTGCTGTCGGTCGCCGTCGACGACCGGAACTACGACGTCCAGCAGACGAACGAGACGAGCATCTCGGAGTCCGACGTCCAGTCCGCGGTGGACGACGACCTGCTGCCGGCCCTCAAGCAGAGCGACTGGTCCGGTGCCGCGCTGGCCTTCGCGAACGGCCTCGCCAACACCCAGGCGCCGCCGGACCTCACCTGGCTGTGGATCCTCCTCGCCGTCGTCGTCGTCGCGGTCGTCGTCGTGGTGCTCGTCGTCCGGACGCGGAACAAGCGCCGGACGGCCGCCGCGACGAAGGCGCAGGAAGCGTCCCTCGCCGACCTCGAGCGGACCGCCGGTGGCGCCCTCGTGACGATCGACGACGAGCTGCGCACCGCCGAGCAAGAGGTCGGGTTCGCCACCGCGCAGTTCGGGGCCGACGCCGCGAAGCCCTTCGCCGAGGCGGTCGCCGCGGCGCAGCAGGCCGTGCGCAAGGCCTTCACGTTCCAGCAGCAGCTCGACGACGAGATCCCGGACTCACCGCAGCAGCGCGCCGACTGGGCGAACCAGATCATCGCCATCTGCGAGCAGGCGCACGCCTCGATCGAGGAGCAGACGGAGTCGTTCGACAAGCTCCGCTCGCTCGAGGACGGCGTCGAGGACGCCGCTGCCGCGCTCGCGCAGGCCGTCGCGGCCGCCCTGGCATCGGTCCAGCAGGCGAGCGCCGCGCTGGACCGGGTCCGCTCGGCGTACACCGGCCGGACCCTCGCCACCGTGTCGGACAGCGTCGACCAGGCCGAGCAGGTCCTCGCCTACGCGACCGAACGGTCCCAGGCGGCCACCGCAGCGATCGCCGCGGGCGACAAGGGCGAGGCGGTCGTCGCCGTGCGCGACGCCCAGCACGCCCTCGCGCAGGTGCAGCAGCTCACGTCGAGCGCGAGCGCTGCCGAGTCGAGCTTCGCCGAGGCCACCGCACGCGCCGAGGCGATGCGCGTCGACATCGAGGGCGACGTCGCCGCGGCGCGCACCCTCACCGTCGGCGGACCGGAACTCGCCGCCGCGGTCACCCGTGCCGAGACCGTGCTGCGGCAGGGCTTCGACCCGAAGGACCCGATCACCGCGGTCGACGCCCTCACCAAGGCGAACACCGAGATCGACCAGGCCATCGCCGCGGCCCGTGGCGCCGAGGAACAGCAGCGTCGGGCATCCCGTGCGCTCGACGACGCGCTCCGCGACGCCCGGAACCGGATCAGCCAGGCGCGCGAGTTCATCTCGCTGCACCGCGGCGGGGTCGGACCGACGGCGCGGACGCGGCTGTCCGAGGCGCAACGAGCACTCGACGACGCCGTCCAGCTCGCCACGACGGACCCGGGGCAGGCGCTCCAGGCAGCGCGTGCGGCCGAGCAGTACGCGGCGGCCGCGATGGACGCCGCGAACGACGACATGGGCGGCTGGGGCGGTGGCGGCGGCCTCGGCGGCGGTGGCGGCAACGGCGCGCAGCTCGGCGGCCTCGTCACCGGCATCGTGCTCGGTGGCCTGCTCGGCGGTCGCGGCGGCAGCTACGGCGGCGGCTCCTTCGGGGGTGGCGGCTTCGGCGGAGGCGGCGGCTTCGGGGGCGGCGGCGGCTTCGGCGGGGGCGGCGGAGGCGGCGGGGGCGGTTTCTCCGGCGGCGGCCGCTTCTAGACCCGGCACCACAGACCAACAGCACCACACCAGTCCTTCCACGAAAGGGAACAGCAATGGCAAAGCAGACGATCTTCGGGCGGATCTCGACCCTCGTCCGGGCGAACATCAACCAGCTCATCGACGACGCCGAGGATCCCCAGAAGATGCTCGACCAGCTCGTGCGGGACTACACGAACAACATCGCGGACGCCAAGACGGCGATCGCGCAGACGATCGGCAACGTCCGACTGCTCGAGCAGGACCACGAAGAGGACAAGCGGGCAGCGGTGGAGTGGGGCCAGAAGGCCGCCAACGCCTCCTCCGCTGCGGACAAGTACCGCACCGAGGGCAAGACGGCCGAGGCGGACAAGTTCGACAACCTCGCCAAGATCGCGATCGGCAAGCAGATCGCGGCCGAGCAGGAGGTCAAGGACGCCGAGCCGAACCTCGCCTCGCAGAACGAGGCGGTGGAGAAGCTCAAGTCGGGCCTCGCCGGCATGGAGCAGAAGCTCGAGGAGCTCCGCTCGAAGCGCGACAACCTCGTCGCCCGGTCGAAGACGGCCGAGGCGCAGTCCAAGGTCAACGACGCGCTCGGCAACATCGACGTGCTCGACCCGACGAGCGATCTCGGCCGCTTCGAGGAGAAGGTGCGCCGCGAAGAGGCGAAGGTCCTCGGCCAGCAGGAGCTGCAGTCGTCGAGCCTCGACTCGCAGTTCGAGAGCCTCGAGGACGTGGGCAAGGACGCCGAGGTCGAGGCACGGCTCGCCGCCCTGAAGTCCGGCGGTTCGTCGAGCATCTGACGCGCTCCTCGGACGACGCCGGACCCCGCCTGACAGACTGGCACGATGCAGTTCCTCGTGGTCGGTCAGTGGCAGGGTTCGGCGTCGTCCCGTGCGATGCGCCTCGGGGACGGAGCCGCGGCGATCGCGGCCGACCTCCCGCGCGCGTCGACCACCGTGGTCGACGTCCCGGCGGGCGCCGGCGACCGTCTCGAGACGGCCGTCGCCCGGTACACCTCGGTGCTCTCGGTGGCCGAACGCGTCGCCGAGGAGACCACGGTGTCGAGCGAGCCGGTCCTCGTCGTCGGCGGTGACGGTGCGAGCGTGCTCGGCGCCACGGTCGGGCTCGGACCGGACACCGCCTTCGTGCGGATCGCGGGGTCGAGCGGCTTCCGGGCACTCAACCGCGCGCAGCCCGTCGCCGCCGAGACCGCCGTGCTCCGCATCCTCGTGGACCGCCCCGACGACCTGTTCCCGGCCCTCCCGACCCTGGCGGCGGCGTCCGTCGTCGTCGCCGGCGTGCGCGGGGTCGAGGACGCCGAGGCAGGTGCCCTCGACCGTGCCGGGATCGTGCACCTCGACGTCGACGCCGCCACCCCGGACGCGATCGCGGCAGCGGTGGACGCCACCGGTGCCCAGGCGGTGTTCGTGCACGTCGACCTGGACGTCCTCGACCCGTCCGAGGTCGACGGGCTGCTCGAGCCCGTCCCGTTCGGGTTGGACGGCGCCGGACTCGTCGAGCGCATCCAGGCCGCCACGCGCGGACGACGCCTGGCGGGCGCGGCCCTGACCGGCTTCGCGCCGGTCGACCCGGACCGCGCGGTCGACGACCTCGGCGTCATCCTGCGTGCGGTCGGCGCGCTGACGAGCGCGTCCCGCACCGTCTGACGGTCCCGGCACTCCCCCGCGGACCCGTTCTCCACGGGTACGCACCGCGCCCGGCATGACCCATGCCGATCCGCGTACGCTCGGCGACATGACGGACTACGACCTCATCGTGATCGGCGCCGGCGCAGTCGGCGAGAACGTGGCGGACTACGCCAAGAAGCGCGGCCTGTCGGTCGCCATCGTGGAGGCCGAGCTCGTCGGCGGCGAGTGCTCCTACTGGGCGTGCATGCCGTCCAAGGCCCTGCTGCGCAGCGGGCACGCGCTCGCCGCGGCGAAGCGCCTCGACGGTACGAAGCAGGCGGTCACGGGCGACCTCGACGCGGCGCACGTGCTCGCCCGACGGAACTCCTTCACCTCGGACTGGAAGGACGACGGCCAGGTCTCGTGGCTCGAGTCCGCCGACATCGACCTCATCCGCGGCCACGCCCGGATCACCGGCGAGAAGACGATCGAGGTCGACGGCGCGACGTACACGGCAGCCGCGGCGATCGCGGTCGTCACGGGCTCGCTGCACACCCTCCCCGACGTCCCGGGGCTGGCCGACGCGACGCCGTGGGGCACGCGTGAGGCCACCAGCGCGCAGACGGTGCCCGAGAGCCTGCTCGTCATCGGCGGCGGGGTCTCCGGCTCGGAGCTCGCGACCGCGTGGGCGTCCCTCGGGGCGAAGGTCACGCTCGTCGCACGGCACGGGCTGCTCGGCGGCATGGAGCCGTTCGCGGGAGAGCTCGTCGCCGACTCCCTCCGCGAACTGGGCGTCGACGTCCGCACCGGCGTGAACCCCACCCGCGTCGACCGCGACGAGCACGGCCTCGTCACGACGACGCTCGACGACGGCTCGACGGTCATCACGAGCGAGGTCCTCGCCGCGACCGGACGCGCCGCGACCACGAAGGACCTCGGCCTCGAGTCCGTCGGGCTGACCGCGGGCGACTGGCTGCAGGTCGACGACACGATGCTCGTGCAGGGCACCGACTGGCTCTACGCCGTCGGCGACGTCAACCACCGCGTGCTCCTCACCCACCAGGGCAAGTACCAGGCGCGCGCCGCGGGCGAAGCGATCGCCGCTCGGCACCAGGGCACGCCGCTGCACACCGAACCATGGGGTGCGCACGTCGCCACCGCCGACCACGCTGCCGTCCCGCAGGTCACCTTCACCGACCCCGAGGTCGCGAGCGTCGGCCTGACCGAGGCCAAGGCCCGCGAGCAGGGGCTGAACGTCAGGGCGGTCGAGTACGAGCTCGGCAACGTCGCCGGCGCCTCGCTGCAGGCGGACGGCTACACCGGGCGGGCGAAGATGGTCGTCGACGAGGACCGCGGGGTCGTCGTCGGCGTGACCTTCGTCGGCCAGGACGTCGCCGAGATGCTGCACGCCGCGACGATCGCCGTCGTGGGCGAGGTCCCGGTCGACCGCCTCTGGCACGCCGTCCCCGCCTACCCGACGATGAACGAGATCTGGCTGCGACTGCTCGAGACCTACGGCCGCCCGGAGTAGCGGTGCGGAACCCCCTGCTCGACTCCCCCGTGTCCCGGGCGGGGTGGGCGTTCGCGACCGCGGTCGGCCTCGCCGTCGGCGTCCCGCTCTCCACCGGGAAGGTACGGGTCGTCGACGGGCTGATCGTGTGCACCGGGCTGCCGCGGTGGGTGTTCCGCCGCGGTGGCACCTGCGTGGGGTCGGTCTACCTCACGCGGGACAACGACGGCGACCGGGTGCTCCGGCACGAGCGGGTGCACGTCGACCAGTGGCGGCGGTACGGGATGCTCATGCCGATCGTGTACGCGTTGGCGGGGCAGGATCCGCTGCGGAACCGGTTCGAGATCGAGGCCGGCCTCGAGGACGGCAACTACCGCTGACGCGCGTGCGGCGCGCCCGCGCCCGCTCGCCCCGAGGTCGCACGACACGCCGCGCGTGCGGCGGCGAGGTCGCACGAAGTGCCGCGCGCCGGGCGCGCGAGCGGCAGTTCTCGCGACCTCGCGGGGTGGAGCTGGCCGACACCCCGACGGGAGGCGCGGGACGGTCTCGCAC
>NZ_JABXGF010000055.1:0-23156 GCF_025407985.1 Curtobacterium sp. C2H10
GCACGAGGACATCGACTGGTCCGAGCTCGAGGCGTCGATCGCGAACCCGACCGAGCCGCCGTTCGTCGAGCGGGTCGTGGCCGAGCACGACGAGGAGCTCGTGGCCGAGGCTGCCGAGACCGCCGAGGACGCCGACCCGGTGGCGGAGCTGCGCCGCGAGACCGTCCGACTCGCCGACGTCGGCGGGCTCGAGGTCGTGAAGCGGCGGATCGACGAGTCGTTCCTGCAGCCGATGGCGCACCCCGAGATCGCGGCCGCGTTCGGCAAGAAGCTCCGCGGCGGCCTGCTGCTGTACGGTCCGCCCGGCTGCGGCAAGACGTTCCTCGCCCGCGCGATCGCCGGCGAGCTCGGGGCGCACTTCATCTCCGTCACGCTCAGCGACGTGCTCGACCGGTTCATCGGCGAGAGCGAGAAGAACATCCACCGGGTGTTCCGCACGGCCCGCGAGCACGCGCCGGCCGTGCTGTTCTTCGACGAGATGGACGCGATCGGCGCGAAGCGGAGCGGGAACACGTTCTCGTCGTTCCGGAACGTCGTCAACCAGATCCTCGTCGAGATGGACGGGGTCGACTCGCAGAACGACGGCGTCTACGTCCTCGCGGCCACGAACCACCCGTGGGAGGTCGACGCCGCGCTGAAGCGACCGGGACGCTTCGACCGGATGGTCCTCGTCCGTCCGCCGGACGACGATGCCCGCGAGGCGATCCTCCGTGTCCACCTCCGCCGACGGCCGATCGAGGGCATCGACCTCGGCGACCTCGTCCGTCGCACGAAGGGGTTCTCCGGCGCCGACCTGGAGCACCTCGTGACCACCGCGGCGGAGAAGGCGATGACGGAGTCGATCCGGACCGGGTCGGTGCGGCCGATGCGGATGGACGACATGCGCGCCGCCCTCAAGGAGGTCAAGCCGTCGATCGGCCCCTGGGTGCAGACCGCGCGCAACGTCGCGGAGTACTCCAACGGCAGCGGCGAGTACGACGACATGGTCGAGTGGCTCCGCGAGGAGAAGCAGCTCTGATGCCCGACGCGGTCGACGTCGTGGTCGAGCGCGCCGACGCGCTCCTGGGCTTCAAGCGCCCGGACGAGGCGCGGGCCGTGCTCACCGCCGCCGTCGCGAGCACACCGGACGACCCCCGGCTGTGGGCGACGCTCGCACGGGCGGAACGTGCACGCCACGACCACGCCGCCAGTCGCACCGCCGCCGAGCGCGCCCTCGCGCTCGACCCCGACAACGCCACCGCACTGTCCGCCCGGGTGAACGCGATGCTCGACGCGAACGAACGCCAGGCGGCGAAGGCCGCGGCCGAGGAACTGCGCGAGCGCCGGCCGGACTGGGCGACCGCGCACCTGCTGTGGGCGTTCGCACACACACGCTGGTCGCACGCGAAGCGGTCCGCAGCGGAGGAAGCCGCGTGGCCGACGGCGGACGTCGCCCGGTCCGCGGCCGCCCTCGACCGCGCGCTCGAGCTCGCACCCCACGACGCCCGGCTGTTCGCCGACGCGTCGCAGTGCTACCGCGCCCTCTCGTGGACCGACGCGGCCCTCGCGCCACGGGCTCGCGAGGCGATGGACCGAGCACTCGAGCTCGACCCGAACGACGAGTGGGTGATGCTCGCGGCCGGGTCGGTCCTGCAGCTGTCCGAGCGGGTCGCGCAGTCCGCCCGGGTCCTCGCCCAACACCCGACGTCGTGGGAGGCCCGCCGACGTGTGGACGACGGGCTCTGGAGCCTCGTGTCCGTGCCGGTCGGCGTCGTCGCCTGGTCCCTCGTCGTGACGGTGCTCGGCGCCCACATCGCTGCCGGGGGCGGTGCGAACGTCGTCACGAAGACGCTCGGGTGGACCCTGACCGGCATCGCGGCGCTCTGGGTCTGCTTCGTGGAGGTGCACTCGTTCGCGAAGTTCCCGCGCGGACTGCTCCTCCGGACGATGCGGCGGGTGCCGCTCGTACCCGTCGTGCTCGGCGTCGCCGCACTCACCTGGATCGCCGGTGCCGCCGGAGCGGTGCTCCTGCTCGCCGGCATCGTCCCACCCGCCGGCGACGGGTACACCACCGTCGTCACCGTGCTCGCCGTCGCGCTGCTGCTGCAGTCCGCTGCGCAGGACGTCACCACGATCGTGCAACGCCGTCGTCAGGTACGGTCCGGGCTGTGGGACGGGCTCGTCGCCGACCGCGGACGGCGTCGCAAGGAGGAGAACGACCGCGGTGGTGCGTACATCGCCGGCTTCGCCGCGCTCGTGACCTGGGGCATCGTCGCGCTGGCGGCACCGACCACGGGGACGTGGGCCGTGGCCGCCGTCCCGCTGCTCCTCGCCACACGGGTGTTCGTGCTGCAGAGCGCGGCGGAGATCCTGCGTGCCGTGGGCCGGCCGCGGCGCCCTCGGCTCGTCGTGTACGCGGTGATCGCCCTCGGGTTCGCGGCGTTCGCCGTCCGGGCCGTCGTGGTGCAGGTGCTGGTCGCTACCGGCGTGGCCTGACCCCGTCGAGCGACCGGCCGGTCGGCGTCAGGCGGCGCGGACGAGGTCGAGGAAGCGCCGGTGGAAGCGGTCCTCGCCGGCGACCTCGGGGTGGAACGC
This sequence comes from Curtobacterium sp. C2H10, assembly GCF_025407985.1. Classification (NCBI taxonomy): domain Bacteria; kingdom Bacillati; phylum Actinomycetota; class Actinomycetes; order Micrococcales; family Microbacteriaceae; genus Curtobacterium; species Curtobacterium sp. C2H10. Next base: position 2,575 of record NZ_JABXGF010000055.1, read on the forward strand.
ACTCGCGATGACGTTCCCCTGCTGGACCGCGACGACCTGCCCGTCGGGGAGCGCGCCGAGGACGTCGACCCCGGAGCCGTGCCGCTCCACCACGGGCGCGCGGATGAACACCGCGTGCACCGGAGCCTCGCCGAGGGCCGGCATCGGGATGTCGATCTCGAACGAGTCGTTCTGGCTGCCGAAGGCGTTGCGGCGCACCGTCGTGTCGAGCACGTCGAGCGTCTGCTGCCCGGGGATGCCGGCGGCGATGCGCGAGGAGAGCATGATCATGCCCGCGCAGGTGCCGTAGGTCGGCAGCCCGCCGCGGATCGCCTCGGACAGCGGCTCGGCCACGCCGAAGGCACGCGCGAGCTTGTCCATGACGCTCGACTCCCCGCCCGGGATGACGACGCCGTCGAGGGCGCCGATCTCCTCCGGGCGACGGAGCGGCACCACGTCGGCACCGAGTTCCGTCAGCGACGCGATGTGCTCACGGAAGTCGCCCTGCAGCGCGAGGACCCCGATGCGGGGCCGGGCGCTCACCAGCCGCGCTCGGCGAGACGGTGCGGTGCGGGGACGTCGGCGACGTTGATGCCGACCATCGCCTCGCCCAGACCGCGGGAGACCTCGGCGATGACCTTGGGGTCGTCGTGGAAGGTCGTGGCCTTGACGATCGCGGCGGCACGCTTGGCCGGGTCGCCGGACTTGAAGATGCCGGAGCCGACGAACACGCCGTCCGCGCCGAGCTGCATCATCATCGCGGCGTCGGCCGGGGTCGCGACGCCACCGGCGGTGAAGAGCACGACGGGGAGCTTGCCGGTCTGCGCGACCTCCTTCACGATGTCGAACGGGGCCTGCAGGTCCTTCGCGGCGACGTAGAGCTCGTCTTCCTTGAGGTGGCGCAGCGCCGCGATCTCCTTGTTGATCGTGCGGATGTGCTTGGTGGCCTCGGACACGTCACCCGTGCCGGCCTCGCCCTTGGAGCGGATCATGGCCGCGCCCTCGGTGATGCGACGGAGCGCCTCGCCCAGGTTGGTCGCACCGCAGACGAAGGGGGTGGTGAAGTTCCACTTGTCGATGTGGTTGACGTAGTCGGCCGGCGACAGCACCTCGGACTCGTCGATGTAGTCGACGCCGAGCTCCTGCAGCACCTGCGCCTCGACGAAGTGGCCGATGCGGGCCTTCGCCATGACGGGGATCGACACGCTCGCGATGATCTCCTCGATCATGGACGGGTCGGACATGCGGGCGACGCCACCCTGCGCGCGGATGTCGGCGGGAACCCGCTCGAGGGCCATGACGGCGGTCGCGCCGGCCTCTTCCGCGATGCGGGCCTGCTCGGCGTCGACGACGTCCATGATCACGCCGCCCTTGAGCATCTCGGCGAGGCCGCGCTTGACGCGGTCCGAGCCGGTGATCGAGGTGCCGGGGGTGCTCGTGGTGCTGCTGCTGTCGCTCATGATGCCGACAGTCTAGTGCTCCGACGGCCACCCTTCGGCGACGAGTCGGCGGGTCTCGCCGAGCAGCTGGGACATCGACTTCGTCCGCGCGATGATCGGGAAGAAGTTCGCGTCCGACTGCCACCGCGGCACGATGTGCTGGTGCAGGTGACCGGCCACACCGGCGCCGGCGACCTCGCCCTGGTTCATCCCGATGTTGAAGCCGTCGCAGTGCGACACAGCACGCAGGACGCGCATCGCCGTCTGGGTGAGCTCGCCGATCTCGCGGAGTTCGTCCGGCGTCGCCTCGTCGTAGAGCGGGACGTGGCGGTACGGGCAGACGAGCAGGTGCCCGTTGTTGTAGGGGAACAGGTTGAGCAGGACGTACGCGTGCTCGCCCCGCGCGACGATGAGGCCGTCCTCGTCAGACTTGTGCGGGGCCTCGCAGAACGGGCAGTCGTCGTCGTGGCCGCGGCCCCTGCCCTCGCGCCCGGCGTCGATGTACGCCATCCGGTGCGGGTTCCAGAGGCGCTGGAACGCATCGGGCACCGCGGCGCCGGTCGAGGCGTCGCGGATCACGAGCGGGTCGTCCGCCCCGCCGGAGCCAGCCGCGCCGGCCGGACCCGACGAGTCGGCAGCGGGAACGGCGGTGGGGCCGGCCGCGTCGTCGACGCGACCGGTCCCACCGACGGGATCCGTGCCTCCTGGAGGGGTCATCAGACCTGCGCGCGCTCGCGGATCGCGGTGAGGATGCGCTCGACCGCCTCGTCCACGGGCACACCGTTGTCCTGTCGACCGTCACGGAAGCGGAACGAGACCGCGCCGGCGTCACGGTCGTCGCCGCCCGCGATGAGCTGGAACGGCACCTTCTGCTTCGTGTGCGTGCGGATCTTCTTCTGCATGCGGTCGTCCGAGTGGTCGACCTCGGCACGGACGCCGTGCGAGCGCAGCTTCGCGACGACCTCGTCGAGGTAGTCGCCGTACTCCGCCGCGACCGGGATCGCGACGACCTGGACCGGGGCGAGCCAGGCCGGGAACGCGCCGGCGTAGTGCTCGGTGAGGACGCCGAAGAACCGCTCGATCGAGCCGAACAGCGCGCGGTGGATCATGACGGGGCGCTGCCGCGTGCCGTCCGCCGCCGCGTACTCGAGGCCGAAGCGCTCGGGCAGGTTGAAGTCGAGCTGGACGGTCGACATCTGCCAGGTGCGGCCGATGGCGTCACGGGCCTGCACGGAGATCTTCGGGCCGTAGAAGGCGGCACCGGCGGGGTCCGGCACGAGTTCGAGTCCGGTCTCCTCCGCCACCTCGCGCAGGGTGTTCGTCGCGACGTCCCACACGTCGTCGTCGCCGACGTACTTCTCGGGGTCCTTCGTGGAGAGCTCGAGGTAGAAGTCGTCGAGGCCGTAGTCACGGAGCAGCGACAGCACGAACTGGAGGGTCGTGGTGAGCTCCTCCTTCATCTTCTCCTGCGTGGTGAAGATGTGCGCGTCGTCCTGGGTCAGGCCGCGCACGCGGGTGAGGCCGTGGATGACGCCGGACTTCTCGTTGCGGTAGACCGTGCCGAACTCGAACATCCGCAGGGGCAGGTCGCGGTAGGACCGGGCCTGCGAGCGGTACGCCAGGATGTGCATCGGGCAGTTCATCGGCTTGAGGTAGTAGTCGGCGCCCTGGCGGGTGATGTTGCCGTCCTCGTCGCGCGCCTCGTCCATGTGCATGGCCGGGAACATGCCGTCCTTGTACCAGCCGAGGTGCCCGGAGGTCTCGAACAGGTCGCCCTTGGTGATGTGGGGCGTGTAGACGAACGAGTAGCCCTCTTGCTCGTGCCGACGGCGCGAGTAGTCCTCCATCTCGCGGCGGATGATGCCGCCCTTCGGGTGGAAGATCGCCAGGCCGGACCCGATCTCGTCGGGGAAGGAGAACAGGTCGAGCTCGGCGCCGAGCTTGCGGTGGTCGCGCTTCGCAGCCTCTTCCAGCCGGACCAGGTAGGCCTTGAGCTGGTCCTTGTCGGGCCACGCGGTGCCGTACACGCGCTGGAGCTGCGGGTTCTTCTCCGAGCCGCGCCAGTACGCCGCGGCGACGCGCATGAGCTTCGACGCGTTGCCGATGATGCGGGTGTGCGGCAGGTGCGGGCCGCGGCAGAGGTCCTGCCAGACGACCTCGCCCGTCTTCGGGTCGACGTTCTCGTAGACCGTCAGCTCGCCGGCTCCGACCTCGACGCTCTCGCCCGAGTCGCCGGCGTCCGCGGAACCCTTGAGGCCGATGAGCTCCTGCTTGTAGGGCTCCCCCGCCATGCGCTCGCGGGCTTCCTCGTCGGTGACGACGACGCGGCGGAAGCGCTGGGCCTGCCGGATGATCCGGTCCATGTTCTTCTCGATCGCCTTGAGGTCTTCGGGGGTGAAGGGCTCGGCGACGTCGAAGTCGTAGTAGTAGCCGTCGGTGACGGGCGGGCCGATGCCGAGCTTGGCGTCGGGGTTGATCTGCTGCACCGCCTGCGCGAGCACGTGCGCGGCCGAGTGGCGCAGGATGTCGAGGCCGTCCTGCTCGTCGAGGGTGACCGGCTCGACGAGGTCACCGGCGTCGACCGAGGCTGCGAGGTCCTTGAGCACACCTGCGACGCGGATCGCCACGACGCCGCGGACGCCGTCGAACAGCTCGGTGCCCGTCGTGGTCGTCGTCGCGGTGCGGGGCTCGGGTGCCTGGGGCACGGCTGCGGGCTCGGCGTTGTCCGGCGACGCGCCTTCCGGCGCTGCGGCGACTGACTCGGTCACGATGATGGGACTCCTCGGTTGGATGGTGGATCAAGACTAGTGCGCGGGGCGCCCGTCGAGGCTCACGCGGGCACGGCGCCGAGGGTCTGCACGGGCAGGCGCGGTTCGAGGCGCTCGCGACCCGACAGGCCGTCGAGTTCGAGCAGCGCGGCGAAGCCGATCGCCTCGTAGCCGGCGCGCTCGAGCAGGGTCACGGTCGCGGCCGCGGTGCCCCCGGTCGCGAGGACGTCGTCGACCACGAGCACGCGCGTGCCCGCGGGCAGTTGCCCGGGGCGGAGCTCGAGCTCGGCCTCGCCGTACTCGAGCGCGTACTGCTCGCTGAGGACCTCGCCGGGGAGCTTGCCCGCCTTCCGGACGGTGAGGACGCCGACCTGGTGCTGTGCGGCGATCCCGCCGGCCAGCGCGAAGCCGCGGGCCTCGATGCCGGCGACGGCGGCGAAACCCTCGCCGATCGCGAAGGGTGCTGCGAGTGCCTCGCACACGCGGCCGAACGCGACGGCGTCGGAGAACACCGGCGTGACGTCGCGGAACAGGATCCCGGGCGACGGGAAGTCCGGGACGATGGCGGTGAGGCGTTCGACGAGTGCAGCTGCGGTTTCGGTCACCCGACAACGGTACGGGAGGCGCGGGGTGCGCCCGACCCGCCCCGCACCGTGCGCGGTGGGGCGCGCAGGGCGCGGGGGCGCGGTTCGCGTGACAGTGTGCGAGGTCCCGCGCCCCGTGCGGGGCCAGGGGCCGGGCACGGAGGGCGGAACCTCGCACACTGCGGCAGACGCGGTGGGGCGCGCAGCGCGGCTCAGCGCCAGCGGTTGAGCGTGCCGACCTGCGTGAGCCACGCGACCTCGCGGGCGGCGCGCTCCTGTTCGAGGCGCCGGCGCGTCTCGAGGTCGACCGTCGGACGCACGTGGTGCGTCCGACGACTCCAGATGATCAGGGACATCCCGATGCGGAGTGCGATGCGGTCGGAGAGCGAGACCCGACGGCGCACCGCACGGGTATCGGGGGGACGGTTGACGGTCTTCGTTGACAAGGTGGTGCCTTTCAGGCGTGACGACGACTGCCAGGGCATGGCAGTACTGCCCGGAACGCGGGCAAGGGAGATGAATGCGCGAGAATGCATTCCGCGCCCCGTCGAAGAATGCACGACGGGTGCGGTCAGGAATTGCTGCCGATGGAAGGAGCGTCGCACCGGCCACCGACATTCACGACCGGTGTCGGGCACACGCCGAGTGCGTCACCACGAGGGCGACGGGCGAGTGCGACCGAGGGTCGGAACGGCACCGGACGGCGAGGAGGACCTCAGCGCGGACGGGCCGGTCGGAGATGCGACTGGTGTGGGACGCCCCGTGTCAGCGGACCCGGATCGGGGTGCCGCCGGACGTACGGATTCCACGGAACGGAGTCGTTTCGGTGAACATCATGGTCAGGCCCCCTCTCGGTCTCGTGCTGACGCGGTGATTGCTGCTCGTGAACACTATCCACACCGGTATTCCCCGCGCAACCCTTTTCTCGAGATTCGTCCGGAATTGCATTCCCGAACAGTTCGGGGACGCCGGACACGCAGAACGCCCCGGTCCCACGAGGGGTACCGGGGCGTTCGATGCGGACGAGGTGCCTAGACCGCGGCGGGGACCGCGACCGTGGCGTCGAGCGCGCCGTCGACCACGTCGACGCGGACGGTGTCGCCCGCGACCACGGCCTCGTCGACCACGAGGCTCGCGATGCGGTCGTCGACCTCGCGCTGGATCAGCCGACGGAGCGGGCGAGCGCCGTACTCCGGCTCGTAGCCGTGCTCGGCGAGCCACCCGACCGCGGCGTCCGTCACCGTCAGGGTCATCCCCTGGGCGACGAGGCGGAGCGCGGTGTCCTCGAGCAGGAGCGACACGATCGACTCGATCTGCGAGCGGTCGAGCTTGCGGAACAGCACGATCTCGTCGATGCGGTTGATGAACTCCGGCCGCATCGCCTCACGGAGCTTGCCCATGACCCGGGCGCGCAGGTCGTCCTCGGCGAACCCGTCCGCGGAGCCGACCGGCGCGAAGCCGAGTGCACCGGAGCGCGACGCGAGGAACTCCGAGCCGATGTTCGACGTCATGATCACGACGGTGTTCCGGAAGTCCACCGTGCGGCCCTGGCCGTCCGTCAGTCGTCCGTCGTCGAGCACCTGCAGCAGCAGGTTGAACACGTCCGGATGCGCCTTCTCGACCTCGTCGAGCAGGACGACCGAGTACGGGTTGCGACGGACCCGCTCGGTCAGCTGCCCGGCCTCGTCGTAGCCGACGTACCCGGGAGGGGCGCCGACCAACCGCGACACGGTGTGCCGCTCGCCGAACTCGCTCATGTCGAAGCGCAGCATCGCCGACTCGTCGCCGAACAGCGACCCGGCCAACGCCTTCGCGAGCTCGGTCTTGCCGACACCGGTCGGACCGAGGAACAGGAAGCTGCCCACCGGACGACGGGGGTCGCCCATGCCGGTCCGGCTGCGCCGCACCGCGGTCGCGATCGCCCGCACGGCGTCGTCCTGGCCGACGACGCGCTCGTGGAGTTCGTCCTCGAGCGCGGCGAGCCGGGAGCGGTCGCCCTGCGTCAGGCGGGTCGCCGGGATCCCGGTGGCACGCGACACGACGGCCGCGATGTCCTCCTCCGTGATCGAGGTGCCCACGGATTCCGGACCGGAGGCGCGACCTGCGTCGGCCGATCCGGCGGCGGTGATCCGCGCCTCCAGTCCGTCGATCTCGTCGCGCAGGCGCGACGCTTCCTCGTAGTGCTCCTCGGCGACGGCCGCGTCCTTCGACGCGGTGAGCGTCGCGACCTGTGCGCGGAGCGCCTCGACGTCGACGTCGCCAGACAGGGCCAGGCGACGACGTGCGCCGGCCTGGTCGACGAGGTCGATGGCCTTGTCCGGCAGGTGCCGGTCGGTGACGTAGCGGTGCGAGAGCTCGACCGAGGCGCGCAGGGCGTCCGGCGTGTAGGTGACGCTGTGGTGCTCCTCGTAGCGCGGGGCGAGTCCGGTCAGGATCGCGACGGCGTCCTCGACGCTCGGCTCCCCCACCGTGACCGGCTGGAAGCGACGCTCGAGTGCGGCGTCCTTCTCGATCCGGCGGTACTCGTTCAGCGTGGTCGCGCCGACCATGTGCAGGTCGCCACGGGCCAGCCGGGGCTTGAGGATGTTGCCGGCGTCCATCGAACCGCCCTCGCCGCCACCACCGGCACCGACGACGGTGTGGAGCTCGTCCACGAACACGATGAGCTCGTCGGCGTGCGCCGCGATCTCGTCCATCGCCTTCGTGAGGCGCTCCTCGAAGTCGCCGCGGTAGCGCGTGCCGGAGAGCATGCCGGCGAGGTCGAGGGCGACCACGCGCTTGCCCTGGAGCAGCACGGGCACGTCGCCGTCGGCGATGCGCTGGGCGAGTCCCTCGACGATGGCGGTCTTGCCGACGCCGGGCTCGCCGATGAGGACGGGGTTGTTCTTGGTGCGACGGAGCAGGATCTCGACGGTCTGCTCGATCTCGTCGGCGCGGCCGATCACCGGGTCGATGCGGCCGTCGCGGGCCCGCTCGGTGAGGTCGGTGCCGAACTGGTCGAGCGTCGGGGTGTCGCTCTCGGTGCCGGTGGTCTGGTCGGTGCTCGTGGGCATCGTGCGCCCCTCCCTGGCGGCCGCCGCGGCCTGCGCGGCGTAGTCCTGCATGACCTGCGGAGTGACGCCGGCACTGGCGAGCAGCTGCCCGGTGACGGTGTCCTGGTCCATGACGAGCGCGAAGAAGACGTGCTCGGGATCGGTGTAGGTGCTGCCGAACCCGCGGGCGGCCTGGGTGGCCTCGAGCATGATCCGCTGCGCGGTCCCGGTGAGGGCCGGGCGACCGTCGGCCTGCTGGCGGGGTTCGCGCGCCATCGGCAGGCGCTGCTCGACCTCGTCCGCGAACTGCTCGGGGTCGACCCCGGCGTGCCGGAGGACCGCGGTGAACGGGTCGGTGCGGACGAGCACGTGCAGGACGTGCAGGGCGTCGATCTCGTGCTGGCCCTGCTCGGCCGCGAACTCCGCGGTGCGCTGGAGCAGCTCGTGGGTGCGACGGCTGAGCAGTCGCGTGATGTCGACCGGGCGTCCCAGCGGTACGGATCGCTGGGCGCCGGAGTCCTGTGCCGCGAGCAGGCGGGCGAGGAACTCGTCGAACGAGTCGTTGCCGCCGGTCGGGCCGAACGTTGCTGGCAAAGGGACCTCCTGGGAACTTGAGTGCCTTCGACTCAATGCAACGCAGGAGGGACCGGGTCATTCCCGGTCGTGGAAGAAACTTGCGGCGACCCGGCTCAGGTCCGTGCGATCGGTGCTGCGGTCGCCTCGGTGATGCGCACGAGGTCCGCCGGGGACACCTCGATGTCGAAGCCGCGGCGCCCGCCGGACACGAAGATGCTCGCGTAGGACAGCGCCGACTCGTCCACCACGGTCGGCAGCTTCGTCTTCTGCCCGACCGGGCTGATCCCGCCCACCACGTAGCCCGTGCGCTTCTCGGCGAGGGCCGGGTCCGCGAGCGTCGCCTTCTTCCCGCCGACGGCAGCCGCGATCGCCTTGAGGTCGAGCCGGTTCGCCACCGGGACGATCGCCACGGCCAGGGCACCGTCGACCGACACCACGAGGGTCTTGAACACCTGCTCCTCGCGGAGCCCGAGGGCGGCCGCGGCCTCCTCGCCGAAGTTCGTGGCGGTCTCGTGGTGCTCGTACACGTGCGGCGTGTACGCGACCCCTGCCCGCTCGAGGGCGGCGGTCGCTGGGGTGCTCGGCGAACCTGCGGTCATGGGCACGATCCTGCCGTGACCAGCCACTTCCCCCACGACGGCGCGCGGGCGTTACCCTGAACGGACCATGACCGCCGTCGAACTCCTGCTGCGCGCCACCGCCGCGATGGTGCTCGGCGACCCGTCGGTCGGTGCCGTCCCGCTCCTCGCGGTGGCCGCGCTCGGACTCACGGCCGTGGCGGTCGCGGTCCTGGTCGCCGGCGTCCTCGCGATCGTCCTCGGCCTGGTGCCGGTCCGATCGCTGTCGTCGCGCGCCCCGGCCGACCTCGTGACGCGGATCGCATGGAGTCACCCGGACGCCGACGGGCACGCCCGACCCCGGGCACCGGGAGCCGTCGCCTGAGGCCCTGACCACCGACCGGTGGACGGGCCGTACACGCGACCCCTCCCACCGAACCGATCGGAACGTCATGGACCTCACCACCCTGCCCCTCGTCGGGCCGCTGCTGCACGGCGGCGCCGACCTCCTCGCCGCCGCCACCGCGGCGCTCTCCCCCGTCGCCGGAGGGCTCGCCGCCGCCGTCGCCGTCGTGCTGCTCACCCTCGTGGTCCGAGCCGTGCTCGTCCCGCTCGCCGTGCTGCAGGTCCGCGCGGAACGGGACCGCCGACGCCTCGCCCCGCAGATCGCCGCGCTCCGGGAGCGCCACGCGAAGGACGCCGAACGGCTGCAGCGTGCGATGCAGGAGCTGTACACGAACGAGAAGGTCTCGCCGCTCGCCGGGTGCCTGCCGGTCCTTGCCCAGGCGCCGGTGCTGTCGCTCGTGTACACGCTGTTCACGCACGCCTCGATCGACGGCACGGTGAACACCCTGCTGACGGCCACGTTCGCGGGCGTCCCGCTCGGGCACTCGCTCGTGGTCGTCGTGACCTCGCCGCTCTGGTGGCACGCGTGGGTCGTGGTGCTCCTGCTCGCCGTGCTCGCCCTCGTGGTCGAGCTCACCCGGCGGGCGAACCTGCGGTGGAACCCGGCGGCGGTGCCGGACGCCGCGGTGCCGGGAGCGGGTGCGACGGCGGCGATCGGCCGGTGGGCGCCCTTCGTCACGGTGGTGTTCGCCGCGATCGCGCCCCTGGCCGCCGCACTCTACGTCGTCACGAGTGCCGCGTGGACGCTCGGGGAACGTGCGGTGCTGCGACGCGTGCTCGCCTGACGTGGCGGTCGGGCGGCGGGCGTGTCAGCCGCCCTGACCCTCCTGCTGCGGGCCCTGGTCGACGGGGTCGTACTCGGTGCCGCGTCCCTGCTCCTCGTCCGGCAGGGGGACGTGCCGCTCGGTGCCCGTCCCGCCCGGGCTCGTCGCGACGTAGTCGGCCTCGCCGGACTGCGCGTCGTGGCTCAGGGGCTCGAGGGTCTCGGGGTCGGGATCGTGCTTGTCGCTCATGATCCCCGTCTACGCCCCGCGAACTGGGTGCGCGCCCGCACGGCGCCGGTGGGACGATGGGCGGACAGTGCGACCGGACCGGGAGTGCGCATGGCCGACGACGACGTGGCAGCAGAACGAGCACGGCTCGAGGCGCTCGCATGGGGTGGTGCCGCGTCCGAGACCGACGCGGCCGCAGCGCGGCTCGCCCTCGAGCGGCTCGGCCGAGGACGGCGCGGTCCAGGAGGCGCGGCTCCCGTCTCCCCGCGGGCCCGGTCGACGGGGCGGTCGCGTCCGACCTCCGCGGCCGGCTCCGACCGGGCCGTCACGTCCGGCACGACGAACCCGTTCCACACCGGCGGTGCGCGGCCCCTCGCCGGTTCCTCGGGAGCCGTCGCCGACCGGGTCACGACGCCGGCACCGGGTCCGGTCTCGGTGCGGTCGACACCGGGGCCGCGGACACCGGACGCGGGACCACAGGGCGCGGCCGCCGCCGCGGATGCTCCGGGCCCGGTCGACCCGGCGGCGACCGACGACACGAGCGGGGTCCCCGACGGACCGGACCACGGGGTGGGGACCGGCCACGGGACGGAGCCGGGCGACCGTGGCGGAGGCGGGTCGAGCCTCCTGGACCGCATCGGCGCCTGGCGGACGCGAGCCGCACGGGTGCTCTGGACCACCCGGCCGCGCGTCTGGATCGGGCTGGGCGTCGCGGCGGCCGTCGGCGTGGCGTTCGCGGCGGGGACGGTGGTCGGGACCTCGAGGCCGGACCCGGCGGCGGCGCCGAGCGTCACGCCGAGTGCCGGGACGATCACGCTCGAGGACCTGCTCGACGCGCCGCAGACCTACGCCGACCAGCTGCCGGGACCGGTCGAGGCGCCGGTCACGCTCCGGACGACGCGGCTCATCTTCACGAACCGTGCGCTCGACGGCGGCTCGTTCGAGACGCCCTGGAGCGTGTGGGCCGGCGTCGGGACGGACCGCTCGACGATCTGCCTCGTCGCGACGGCGAACCGGCTGGAGTCGACGTCCGCGTGCTACCCGCGGCAGGACGCGCTGCACGGGTCGGTCTCGCTGTCGGCGCAGTCGATGAGCGGCACGCTGACGCTGAGCCTCCGGGGCGGCGGGGTGCAGGGGACCGTGACGAACGAGAACTGATCGATCGAGCCCGTGCGGACTGCGCCCGCCCGGCCGGTCCTAGGCGGACGGTTCGCCGGATCGACGCGTCCGGATCGCGCCGGTGACCACCCCGACCGATCCGGTGACCGTCTGGATCGCCTGGCTGATCGTCGGGACCGACGTCGTGACGACGGCGAGCGAGGAGGTGATGGCCTCGAGCGACGACGTCGACAGGTGCTCCTGCGCGTGCGTCCGCGCCGGGAAGCCCTTGCGTGCGGCGATCACGACGCCGAGGGACGCGACGAGGACCGCCCCACCGGCGAACGGCATCCACTGGAGGCCGACGGCGCCGAGGGCCTGGCCTCCGAGGGCCGCGCCGCCGGCGATCCCGATGTTCGAGGCGCCGTTCACGAGCGCACCGGCGATGTCGGGCGACACGCCACCGGTGCGGATCGCAGCGGCCATGAAGAGCGTGCCCGTGGTGCCGTTCGCCGCCATCCAGACGCCGGCGACGGTCATCGTGCCCACGAGCGATCCGTGGACGAAGGGCAGCACGGCGAACGCGGCAGCCATGACGGCGACCGAGACGATCAGGGTCTGCCGCGGAGCGCGGTCGACGAACAGTCCGGCGAGCCAGAGTCCGACGACCCCGGTGGCACCCAGGACGAGGAGCGCGCCGGAGACCAGGTCGGGAGCGAGTCCGGCGTCGATGGCGTACGGGCCGATGTACGTGTAGACGACGTAGTGGCCGGCGAAGAGGAGCAGGTCGGCGACGACGACCGAGAGCAGGCCGGTCCGGGCCCAGGCGCGCGGCGAACCGATGTGCGGCGAGGAGGCACCGCGCACGGCCGGCAGGAAGGCGAGCGCGACGCCTGCGAGCACCGCCGAGGCGACCGCCACGGAACCCACGGCGGGTCGCCAGCCGATGTGCTGCGCGACCCAGGTCGCGATCGGGACGCCGAGCACGAAGCCGAGCGAGCTGCCCGAGTACACGAATGCGATCGCACGGCCCGCGAGGCGCGGTGGCACGATCCGGGTCGCGTACGCCGAGGCGACGGAGAAGAACAGCGCGTGGGCCACACCGCCGACGATCCGTCCCGCGCACACCACGGCGAAGGACGGCGCGAGCGCGACCATGAGGTTGGAGACGGCGTACCCGACGAGGGTCGCGACGAGGACCGCCTTGCGCGGCAGCCGGGCCGTGAACGACGTCAGGGGCAGCGCGAGCAGGGCCACGGCCGCCGCGTACACGGTGACGACGATGCCCATGGTCGACTCGGAGACCCCGAGGTCGTGGCTCATCGTGCCGAGCAACCCGACCGGCATGAGCTCCGTCGTGATCGCGAAGAACGTGGCGAGCCCGAGCACGGCGATGCCGACGATCGATCCGGTCGTCACGGTGATCGGCCGCGTGTGCGTGGGCACGGCCGAGGTTCGGGTGGTTGTGGTTGACACGGGGCTGACCTCCTCGCTGGGGACGTCCGGGCGCACGGCGACGACGTCGGAGGAGACGAGGAACTGCGCGCTCGAGCTGTGGATGCGGTTGTGGGTACGACTCCACGGCGAGTGCGCTCCTCCAGTCTTGCACGGTGTGGCGAGGGGCGCGAGGGGGTGCCGCTGAGAACTTCCTCGGACCGCTCCAACGGCGCAGGTACGGGAATTGTTCCCGGGACGCAGAACGGGGTGGGGCCGATCGGCCCCACCCCGTTGCGCGACAGGTGTCAGTCCTGCAGGTGCGACGTCCGGCGACGGTTGCGCACCGCGCGGAACGTCAGGAGTCCGCCGCCGAGCAGCACGAGCAAGCCCGCGGCGATGAGCCCCGGCGTCAGGTCGGCGCCCGTGTAGGCGAGGGCGCCGTTCGTCGGGCCGGAGCCCGTCGCGGCGACCGGCGCGGTCGTCGTGACGGGGCTCGCCGAGGGCGTCGGCGTGGCGGTCGGCGTCGGGCTCGGGGTCGCGGCGGCTGCGACGACGAGGTCGTCGACGGTCACCACGTCGGTGTCGTCGAGACCGGACGTGAACCCGACCGTCGCGTCGCTCCCGGAGACCGACACGGTGTAGTCGGTCGACGGGGCGAGGCCGTCGAGCGTGTGCCGGCCGTCGGCGTCGGTGGTGGCCGTCACGGGTCCGCCCGAGTCCGCCTCGTCCGGCGTGGCCGTCACGGTGCGTCCGGCGACCGGTGCGTCGTTCGTGTCCAGGACACGGCCGTTCGCGTTCGTGGTGACCGCCTCGGGCACTGCCGGGGTCGTGAAGACGAAGTCACGGGTCTGGTCCGCGCCGCCGCCGACCAGCGTCACCGCGGTGCTCGTCGCCGTGCCCGTCGCGTCCGGTGTCGGCAGTGCCGAACGGACCGTGTAGGTGCCACCCACCGTCGTGAACGAGTACGAGCCGTCAGTGCCGGTGACCGTCGTCGCGACGACCGTGCCGGCCGCGTCGAGCAGCTCCACGGCCACCCCGCCCTGCGGTGTCCCGTCGAGGCGGACGACGCCGCCGACGCTCGCGACGGCGGCGGTCTCGATCGGGTCGGCCCGCGTGGGTGCCGCGGGAGCCGCCTCACCCGTCGTGACCGTGACCGGGTCCGCCCCGTCGACGGCGACGGTGACCGGTGTGTTCGGGGTCAGGCCTGACGCCGTGTAGTAGCCCTCGTCGTTCGTGACCGTCTGGATCGGCGCGGTCGCGTTCGGGTCGGTGATGACAACGGGGACGTCCGCCGCAGGGTTGCCCGCGTCGTCGACGACCTGTCCGATCACCGCGGTGGTCCCCGTGGGCGACGTGAACGTGAAGTCGCGGACCTGGTCCGCACCTCCCGGGACGCCGTTCAACGAGACACCCGTCGCCGTGGCGGCACCCGTCGCCCCGGGCGGAGCGGTGATCGCCACCTCGTAGTCGTTGATGACGGGGAGCTCGGGGAACGCGTACTTCCCCTCGGCGTCCGTCGTCGTCGTGTACACGGTCCCGCGCGGCGCCGTCACGGTGACGGTCGCGCCGGGGATCGGCGTGCCGTCGAGCGTGGCCGTGCCGGTGATCGCGGCGGTGCGGTTGGCGAACCACGTCTGGTACACGGGGAACCCGCTCCGACGCTCGTAGGTGATGGTCAGGCTCGTCAGCGGGGTCGTCGGCGTGAACCAGGCTGTGGCGCCGGCGGTGTCCACCGAGCCCGTGTTGCCCGTGAGCGTCAGCGTGGCGGGGTCCCAGGTCGGGACGTCCCGCCCGGTCGACCCGTCCGGATCCGCCGGGCACGACCAGCCACCCGGCGAGGTCGCCGAGCACGAGTTGTAGACGCTCTGGAACCCGAGGTCGGCGGCGGTCGCGGCGGCGCCCGACTGGGTGACCGCCGAGATCGTCGCACGGTCGGCGTCGACGTCGCCGAGCACGAAGGACCAGCTGCTCGCACCCGGTGTCGGCTCCGCGAACGTGTAGGTGGTGACCGACGGCTGGCCGGCCGCATCGGCGAGCGGTCGCTGGTTGAGGTATGTGTTGCCGCGACTCGACCCGTACGCCGTGCCCGGACCGGTGTTCGGGCCCTGCCAGGTCGAGTTGCCGCTGATCACGGTCGACTGCCGCGAGTTGGACGTGAAGGTGGTCTCCGGGAAGCCAGGCATGCTGACGGTGCCGGTGTAGGCCTTGCTCTGGCCGGCGAGGGTGAACGTCCCCCAGTGTCCGACCGGTTCGGCGGAGGCGGACGACGCGCCGACGAGCGCGAGTCCCCCTCCGAGTGCGAGGGCGGTCAGTGCCGCCGTGACGGTGCGCAAGCGCCGCATCGTGCTCCCCTGCTCGTGCTGACCTGGTCCCTGAGCCAGACGCCGGATTCTCGACGCTTGCTCACGCTATCCACGGGGCGCGAAGTCCGTCCAGAACGAGACGCGTTCGTGATGGTCGGTCACTCCGCGGTCAGCCGGTCCAGCGCCGCGACCTGTCCCGCGACGACCATCGACCGCGCCTCGTCGATCGGGACCCAGCGTGCGTCGTCGACCTCCGGCACCTCGACGAACCGTCCGGAGCCCCGCGGCAGCTCGATCCGCGCCGTGTTCGACCGCACCCGATCGACCGAGAAGCCCGGGGCGTCGACCGCGAACACCCGTACGCGCTTGCCGGACGCCTGCCGCACCTCGCCGAGGTCGGTCACCGGTCCGTCCGGAGCGGCGACCCCGATCTCCTCGGCGAACTCGCGCCGTGCGGTGTCGAGCGGGTCCTCGTCCCCCTCGACGATCCCCTTCGGGATCGACCACGCGCGCGGGCGGTTCCGCCAGAACGGCCCACCAATGTGCGCGATCCAGACCTGCACGCCGGCGTCGTCGGCCCGGTACAGCAGGAGTCCAGCGCTCAACACCACAGCGCGAGGCTACACAGCGGGCAACGGCGACACAGCGGGCAACGGGAGTAGTTTGCAGCGCAAGGAGCGCCATGGCGACGCCCCCGGAGGACCCCGGACGAGGAGGTCGATCGGGATGGACGAACGGTGGACGACGGTCACACTGGCCGCCGACGCGGCGAAGCCGCACGAGGAAGCCCTGCACTGGGTCACGTCCCGGGTCGGCACGGGCATCGAGCGCATCCGTGTCATCGGCGTGGACCCGGCGATCGAAGGGCGCACCGGACCGGACGGCAAGCGCGTGGCCGACGCCCTGGCGGACGCTGCCCGCACCGCGATGCCCGACGTCCGGGTCGAGGTGCGTCGGCACGCCGGGCCCTTCGCCGCGGCACTCGTCGAGGAGTCGGACGGTGGCGACCTGCTCGTCGTCGGGACCTTCCGCGGCCGGCGAGGTTCGACGGCGGGTGGGGACCCGGCCCGGGTCGCCGAACGTGCAGCGGTGCCGACGGTCGTCGTGCCGGATGGACCGCACCCGATCGACGGCGACGTCGTCCTCGCGGTCGAGGAGCCGATCGACGAACGCGCCCTCGCGATCGCCGTCGACGAGGCGCACCGACTCCACCGTCGCGTGACGCTCCTGCGTGCCTGGGAGATGCCGGTGCTGACCCGCACGGGCCTCACGGACTTCGCCGAGGACCCGATGCGGTGGCGCACCCGGAACGCCGAGCTGCTGCAGCGGGTCACGACGGACCTGACCGCTCGGTACCCCGGCGTCCGGTTCCACCCGCTGCTCGTCGAGGGGCACCCGGGGCACGCGATCGCCGCGCACACCCGCCGTGCCTCGCTCATCGTGCTCGGCCTCGGGCACGTGACGGCGCTCTCGGGGTCGGTGCTGCACGACGTCCTGCGGGAGACGGCGTCGCCGGTGTGCGTGGTCCCACGGGCGGCGCACGGCGCACACGACGTCGGCAGCGCGGAGATCCCCGCCGCGACCGGTCAGCCGGCGAGGTCGCGCGCGGCGGCCGCCACGCGCTTCGTGAGGTAGGCGACGCCCCGCGTGTTCGGGTGCAGGGCGCCCGGCTCGAGGTCGATCCGCCGCAGGTCGCCGGTGCCGTCGAGCGAGACGCCCGACACGTAGGGCTTCTTCGTCGCGCACGCCGAGTGCGCCTGAGTGGACGAGAACACGTCCACGAACCGGACCCCGGCCGCCCGTGCCGCCGACGCCGAGACGTCGTTCAGCGCCTCCTGCACGCCGTGCAGGTACCGCACGTCGGTGTTCGTGAACGGGTACGAGTTCGTCGGGAAGGATCCCGCGAGCGTCCCGAGGTCGAGGGCGGACCGGAAGCAGCCGCCCTTCGGCGTGTGGTCGGCGTCCGGGAAGATCGCCGGGTACCCGAGGAAGACGATCGTCGCGTTCGGCGCGGCTTCCTTGACCGTGGCGAGGGTGTCGGCGATGCCGAGGGCGACGCGGGACTCGATCTTCGTGCCGAGCAGGTCCTCGCCGTCGGTCACGAGCGTGCTCCGGCAGGACGGTGCGTCGCGTCCGGAGAACACCGGGCCCTTCGCTGAGAGCGCGAGACAGGACGCCGCCGTGCCGAAGAGGTCGGCGTCGTTCCCGCCGATCGTCAGCGTCACCAGGCGGGTGCGTTCGGACAGCGACCGGATCTGCGGGGGCACACCCTTGAACTGGAAGCCGCTCGTGACGTCGTCGCTCGTGGCGCCGCCGCACGTGACGTCGGTGAGGGCGAGCCCGAAGCGCGCGGCGATGCGGTGCGGGTAGTCCTGGGCGGACTGCCCGCACGCACTCGTCGGCAGGTGCGTCGGGTCGGACAGCCCGTACCCCGCGGAGTACGAGTCGCCGAGCGCGACGTACTCGCTGCCCGGCGGGATGTCCGCGAGCGTCTCCGCCGGCACACCGGTCACCGGGTAGGGCTGCGGGACCGGCCACATCGGTGCAGCCGACGCCGCACCACCATCCGCGACCGATCCGGCGAGCACGGCGAAGGCCGCCACCACGGCGAGCAGCGTCGAGCGGACGGAGCGGAGCAGGTTCGGCCTCCAGGGACGGGTCGGACGGACCAGGCTAACCGGTCGACCCGGCTGCCGCGGTCAGCGACCGACCGGGCGCCGCGGTCAGCGACGACCCAGGCGCCGCTCTCCCCCGCTGCCGGTGCGGTACTCGAGCCCGTAGTGCTGGTAGACCTCCGGTTCGAGCGACGCGTCGAGCTCGCCGTCGGTCGCGATCGTCGGCGCGGCCTTGATGGTCTTCCTCGGGTACGCGACACGCAGGTGCTTCGGCGCGACGAGGGCTCCGGTCAGGGGCACGAACAGGAGCTTCTGGAAGCCGACCATCCCCGTGGTCACCGCGCCGAAGGCAGGCTCGGACGTCGCGGTGTCGTAGTAGATGCTCTCGAGCGTCCCGACCTTGTCGTCCGCCTCGTCGACGACCGGCAGGCCGATCCAGTCCCGGATGTTCGCGGCTTCGAACACGTGCGCCTCCTCGCGAGCACCCGGCGCGTCCGGGTCGCTCCCCGTCGACGCTACCGGGCCTCGGACGGGTCGGTCACGCCGAGCGAGTCCACCGCGGCGAGCACGTCGTCGGGTCCGATGGCGAGCAGCGCGGGGTCCGGGTCCTCGGCGAAGACGTCGCCGCGCCGCACCGAGGCATCGGTGAGGACGACGTGCGGACCGGAGGCGGGCGGCCCCCACGCCTCCGGCGGCGCCGGACCGAAGACGACCACCGACGGGACGCCGTAGGCGGACGCGAGGTGCGCGGCACCGGTGTCGACCGTCACGACGAGCCGTGCGGCCGCGATCACGCCCGCGAAGTCCTGCAGTGCGAGCACGCCGGCCAGGACCGCCCCCGGCGTCAGCCCGGCCGCCCGCGCGACGGCGCCGGCGCGCTCGACGTCGTCCGCGCCTCCCGTCAGCACCACGTCGAGGCCGCGCTCGCGCAGTCCGCGCACCACGGCGGCGAAGCGGTCCGTCGGCCAGTGCCGCGCACCGTGGAACGCGCCGACGTGCACGACCGCGGCACCCTCGGCGACCGGCGGCGCGTCGGGACGGGCGATCGCGACGTCGTCGGGGTCGGCCTCGATCCCGTGCCACCGGAGCAGGTCGGCCCAGCGGTCGCGCTCGTGCACCGCGTCGGGCCACTCCGGTCCGTCGAAGCCGTTCGTGGGGTCGGCGTGGCCGATCACCCGACGGGCACCGAGCGCGGCGACGAGATCGGACGACTCCGGCCCGGCGCCGTGCAGGTTGACCGCGACGTCCACCGCACCCGCGGGTGCGCCGATCGGGTGGTCCAGACCGTGCTGGGCGAGGTGCACGTCGACGTCGGGCACGAGCTCCACGACGGGCGCCAGCCAGGCCGTCGTCGCGAGCGAGATCCGGTGTCCCGGGAAGGCGCGGCGCAGCGCGTGCAGTGCGGGCACGGCGACGAGCAGGTCGCCGAGCTTGATGGCGCGGAGCACGAGCAGCTCGGGGCGCCCGTCGGACGGGGGCAGGGTGTCGACGGCGGTCACCGATGCGACGGTAGACGGATGTCGCCGCCCGCCCGTCCGGGAACGCGTTCCGCGGCTGTTCCTGAACCCGTCACCGGCCCGCGGTCGGTACGTCAGGAGCATGGCACTCGCTCCGGACCGCACCGTGCGCGGTCTTCTCTTCGACCGGGACGACACGCTCGTCATCGACGTCCCGTACAACGCCGACCCGCACCGGGTGGTGCCCGTCCCCGGCGCGCGTCGAGCAGTGGCAGGTGCTCGCGCAGCCGGTCTGGCGCTCGGGGTCGTCACGAACCAGTCGGTGATCGCGAAGGGGATGGCGACGCGCGAGCAGGTCGACGCCACGAACGCCCGGGTGGACGAACTCGTCGGACCCTTCGACGTGTGGTGCGTCTGCCCGCACGACGCCGGCGACGACTGCGCGTGCCGGAAGCCGCGGCCCGGGATGGTCCTCGACGCGGCCGGACGACTCGGCCTCGACCCGTCCGAGCTCGTGGTCGTCGGCGACATCGGCGCGGACGTCGGCGCCGCTCTGGCCGCGGGCGCCCAGGCCGTCCTGGTCCCGACGCCGCGCACCCGGCAGGAGGAGGTCGACGCCGCGCCGACGGTCGCGGCGACGATCGAGGACGCCGTCGCGCTCGTCCTCGACCACGTGCGGGCGGTGCGGTCGTGAGGACCGGACCCCGGGTCCTCGTCGTCCGGCTCGACTCGTTCGGCGACGTCCTCGTCGCCGGGCCCGCCGTCCGGGCCGTGGCCGCCGGCGCGTCCCACGTGACGATGCTGTGCGGGCCGCAGGGTGCGCCCGCCGCGGACCTGCTGCCCGGCGTGGACCGGGTCCGGGTCTGGGCGGCGCCGTGGGTCACCGAGACCGCCCGCCCGATCGACGACGCACTGCTCGCCGACTTCCGCGCCCTGGTCGCCGAGGAGGCGCCGGACGAGGCCGTGGTCCTCACCTCGTTCCACCAGTCGCCGCTGCCGGTCGCGCTGCTGCTCCGCCTCGCGGGCGTCCGTCGTGTCTCCGGCGCGAGCGTCGACCACCCCGGTTCACTGCTCGACGTGCGGCTCCGACCCGGCGAGGACCTCCCCGAGGACGTCCCGGAACCCGAGCGCGCCCTCCGCATCGCCGAGGCCGCCGGGTTCCGACTGCCGTCCGGCGCGTCCAGGAGGCTCGGCGTGCGTCTCGACGTCGCCCCGCCTGCCGAGGTGGCCGGGCTGGACCGGTACGTGGTCGTGCACCCCGGCGCGAGCGTCCCGGCCCGCGCCTGGCCGGAGGACCGTCACCGGGACCTCGTCGCCGCGTACGCGGCGCAGGGCACCGC
>NZ_JABXGF010000056.1:0-23008 GCF_025407985.1 Curtobacterium sp. C2H10
GTGCTGCACGTTGGGCGGCCGGTGCGGCTGGGGCGTGGCACGTTGGGTGGGCGGTGCGCGTTGCGGCCGGGCGGTGCGGGCGTGGCCGCGGCGACGGTTCGAACCACGGAACCGACGTCGAACCAGGCGAGCGGCGTGGTTCGACGTCGGAAGCGTGGTTCGACGTCGCGCTCGGCCGGGCGGCGCGGGCGGTGGGGCTGCGCGGTGTGCTCCGGGCAGTGCGGCCGACGTAGCGCTGGTGCGGCCGGAGGGTCGGGCGGTGCGGATTGCCGGCGCACAACGCAAGTGCGTTCGCGCCGTGCGATAGCGCGGTTCGGGCGGACTTTGGTTGCGCGGCAGCTTGGGGGCGGAGCGGGACGCCGTGCGGGAGTGGCGCGGGCGTCGGTGCGGGGCGCGGGCGGGCCGGCCGGTGCGCGCGTCGAACCACGGATCCGACGTGGAACCAGGCGAGCGGCGTGGTTCGGTGTCGGATTCGTGGTTCGGAGGCAGGCGAGCGGCGTGGTTCGACGCCAGGCCGGCCGCACCTCAGCCGGCGTTGCGGTGGGGCCAGCGGCCGTCGGCGGTGAAGGCCGGGTCGCGCTTCTTCCGCATGTAGTCCTGGAACGAGGACGCCTGCTCGGCGCACCAGCCGACCTGCTTGCGGTGGAGCTCCTCGGCGGAGACGCCGAGCTCCTCGGGGTACTTCGCCGCGATGGCCTGCGCGACACGCCCAGCCGCGATGGCATCGGCTCCGGCGTCGTGCGCATCGGAGAGGGTGACGCCGTAGAGCTCCGACGCGGCCTCGAGGGTGCGCTTGCCCTTGCGGTAGGTGTCGAGCGCCTTGTCGATCACGAGCGGGTCGACGACGTTCCCGATGACCGGGGAGGCGATGCCGTGGCGCTTGGCCTCGCGGTCGAGGACGGTGAGGTCGTACGGGGCGTTGTAGATGACGAGCGGGATGCCCCGGGCGAAGACGGCCTCGACCGCGGCGATGATCTCGGCGACGACCTCGGCGGCGGGGCGGCCGTCGGCGCGGGCGCGCTCGGTCGTGATGCCGTGGACGGCGGCGGCGCCCTCGGGGATCTCGACACCGGGGTCGGCGAGCCAGGCGCCCTCGACGATGGAGCGACCGGTCATGTCGATCAGGCCGACGTGGGCGGTGACGATCCGGGCGGTCTCGACGTCGACGCCGGTGGTCTCGAGGTCGAACACGCCGAGTGCGTGCCACCAGGGCCGACCCGAGAGGTCCTGGGCCGGAGCGGGGGAGTCGAGCTGCGCTGTGGGGAACGTCACGCGGTCAGGCTAACCGGACGCACCGACACGCCGAGACGCGACCCGCCCACCGGGCGCGACGCGACCGGACCGGGGACGCGACCCGCCCACCGGGCGCGACGCGACCAGACGGGGGACGCGACCCGCCCACCGGGGCCGAGCCGCGCCTCCAGGACGCCGCTACCCGACCGGCGCACCCACGTGCAGCCAGTAGAACGACTGTGTCCCCATCGTCAGCGTGACCTGGCCCTCCGCGTCGAACGACGGGAACGAGCCGCCGCCGAAGAGGTCGTACAACGGCCTCCCGGCGTACTCCGGCGCGGAGATGGTGACCGACGTCGGGTTGGTGGCGAAGGAGAACACGCAGAGGACGTCCTCGGCGGAGGGGCCGAACTGGTGGCCGGAGCCGGAGCCCTCCCACGACCGGACGAACGCGAGCACGGAGTCGTTCGAGGTGTCCTGCACGGCCAGCGAGCCGAGCCCGAACACCGGGTGCGCCTTCCGCACGTGGATCACGTTGCGGACCCAGTGCAGCAGCGACCGGGACTGGGCGAGCTGCGCCTCGACGTTGACCTGCGCGTAGTTGTACACGAGGGACTGGACGACGGGAAGGTACAGCTTGCCCGGGTCCGCGGTGGAGAAGCCGGCGTTGCGGTCCGGCGTCCACTGCATCGGCGTGCGCGAGGAGTCGCGGTCCGGCAGCCAGATGTTGTCGCCCATCCCGATCTCGTCGCCGTAGTAGAGGAACGGCGACCCCGGGAGGGAGAACAGCAGGGCGTGGATGAGCTCGAGCTCGGCGCGGGAGTTGTCGAGCAGGGGAGCGAGGCGTCGCCGGATGCCGATGTTCGAGCGCATCCGCGGGTCGTAGCCGTACCAGCCGTACATGGCCTGCCGGTACTCCTCGCTGACCATCTCCAGCGTGAGCTCGTCGTGGTTGCGGAGGAAGACACCCCACGCCGCGGAGGCCGGCACGTCGAGCGTCTCGGACAGGATCGCCTTGAGCTCGGCGGCGTGCTGCGCGCGGAGCGAGTAGAAGATGCGCGGCATCACCGGGAAGTCGAACGCCATGTGGCACTCGGGCTCCTCGTCGGTGCCGAAGAACGCGGCGGTCTCGCGCGGCCACTGGTTCGCCTCGGCGAGCAGGACGCGCCCGGGGTACTCGTCGTCCACCATCGCGCGGAGCTTCTTGATGAACTCGTGCGTCTCGGGTTCGCCCTCGCCGTTGCCCTCCTCCGACTCGAACAGGTACGGGATCGCGTCGAGCCGGAGCCCGTCCACGCCGAGGTCCAGCCAGTGCCGCACGACGTCGTACACGGCCTCGACGACGGCCGGGTTCTCGAAGTTGAGGTCGGGCTGGTGCGAGAAGAACCGGTGGAAGAAGAACTGGCGGCGGACCGGGTCGAAGGTCCAGTTCGACTCCTCGGTGTCCACGAAGATGATGCGGATGTTCTCGTAGTCGGTGTCCGTGTCGCGCCAGACGTAGAAGTCGCCGTAGGGGCCGTCCGGGTCCTCGCGGGACTGCTGGAACCACTCGTGCTGGTCGCTGGTGTGGTTGATCACCATGTCGATGACGATGCGCATGTTGCGTTCGTGCGACTTGGTGACGAGTTCGCGGAAGTCGTCGAGGGTGCCGAACTCGGGGAGGATCGCCTTGTAGTCGGCGATGTCGTACCCACCGTCGCGCATCGGCGACTGGAAGAACGGCGGCAGCCAGAGGGCGTCGACCCCGAGCCACTGCAGGTAGTCGAGCTTGCCGATGACGCCCTGGATGTCCCCGATGCCGTCGCCGTTCGAGTCGACGAACGAGCGGATCATGCACTCGTAGAAGACCGAGCGCTTGTACCACTGCGGGTCCAGTGTCAGGCCGGGGAGCTGGATCGGGGCGGTGAACGTCACCATGGACACGCTAGGCCGCGGTGCATGGAGTTGTCCGGAGAATGCACGGCCTGGAGGCGCGGGTCGTCCTCCACAGGCACGTCGCGGCCGCGAGTCGTCCACCATCCAGCGTGGGTGACGTCGGCGCACCGGCGCGCATTCGTAGACTGACGGGGATGCAACCGCCCGTGCTCTCCCCGTACCAGTCGCTGATGGCCGCCACCCCGGTCGTCCACCGCTCCGTGCAGGTCGACGGCCGCACCACCCACTTCTGGGAGTACGGCCCGTCCGACGCGACCCAGACGGTCCTCGCCGTGCACGGGTTCCGTGGCGACCACCACGGCCTCGAGACGATCGCCGCGCACCTCGACGGGGTCCGGGTGATCGTGCCGGACCTGCCCGGCTTCGGCATCTCCGATCCGCTGCCCGTGTCCGACATCGACTCCTACGTCGCGTGGCTGCGCGGCTTCCACGCGGCGCTCGGCCTCGGTGCGGACACCGTGGTGCTCGGGCACTCGTTCGGGTCGATCGTCGTGGCCGCCACGGTCGCCGCCGGCCTCGCGACGCGGTTGCTCGTGCTGGTGAACCCGATCGCCGCCCCGGCGCTGCAGGGTCCGCGTGCGGTCGGCACGGCGATCGCGATCGGGTACTACCGTGCCGGCGCTGTGCTGCCGAAGCCGCTCGGGCTCGGACTGCTCCGCAACCCGGCGATCGTGCGCGTGATGAGCCTGGCGATGCTCAAGTCGCACGACCGTGACCTCCGGCGCTGGGTGCACGACCAGCACGACCGGTACTTCTCGGCGTTCGCGAACCGCACGAGCGTGCTCGAGGCGTTCCGCACCTCGGTCACGCACGACGTCGCCGAGTACGCCGATCGCATCACCGTGCCGGTGCTGATGATCGCGGCCGAGCGCGACGACATCACGGCGGTGCCCGAGCAGCGTGCCCTGGCCGCACGCCTCGCGGACGCCGAGCTGGTCGTCGTGCCGCACGTCGGGCACCTCGTGCACTACGAGACGCCCGGCGCCGCTGCGTCCGCGGTGCTCCGACGGATGGCGGACGCCCCGAAGCGGGGCCGCAAGGGAGCGCAGCCGGGGTCCAAGCGTGCCCCGAAGGAGACACCGAACCCGCCGGCGACGCCGAAGCCGAAGGCGCCACCGACCCCGCCGGCCGACGGTGCCGCGTCGTGACCCGCCTGCGCATCGGGATCGACTGCCGCTACGTGCGCATCGGCCGCCACGACGGCATCAGCCGGTTCACGGCCGGCGTCGTCGCCCACCTGCCCGAGCGACACGACTACACCCTGCTCGTGCACGACGAGCGGCAGCTCGAGTCACTGCCGTCCGACCTGCCGTGGGAACTCCTGCCCGCGCCGACCGAGCCGGGGGAGCCCCTCGTCGCGCGGAAGGTCAACCGCCTCGGGCTCGACGCCGTCTTCTCGCCCATGCAGACCATGGGGTCCCGCGGTCGGCAGTACGCCCTCGTGCTGACCCTCCACGACCTGATCTACTACCGGAACCGGACGCCCCCGCGGGAGTTCTCGTGGCCCCTTCGCCTCGGCTGGCGTGCCTTCCACCTCAGCTGGGTGCCGCAGCGCCTGCTCCTGAACGGCGCCGACGGGGTCGTGACGGTGTCCGAGACGACCGCCGGCCTCATCGCCGAGCACCGGCTGACGAAGCGGCCGGTCACCGTCGCGTACAACGCCGCCGACCCCGCGACCCCTCGGCCCGAGGGCGGTCCGCGCGAGAAGTCCCTCGTGTACATGGGCTCGTTCATGCCGTACAAGAACGTCGAGACCCTGGCCGCCGCGATGCCGCTGCTCGGCGCGGACTGGGTGCTGCACTGCATGTCCCGGGTGTCCGCCGCCGATCGAGCGCGGCTCGAACGGCTCGCGCCGGCAGGGTCGATCGTGTTCCACGACGGCGCCTCCGACGACGAGTACCTGTCGGTGCTGCGGTCGGCGACGGCCCTCGCTACGGCGTCGTACGACGAGGGCTTCGGCATCCCGCTCGTCGAGGCGATGGGCGTCGGCACGCCGGTGGTCGTCAGTGACATCCCGATCTTCCGCGAGATCGGCGGGGACGTCGCAGAGTACTTCGACCCGTCGTCGCCGTCGGCCGTCGCGGCTGCGGTGCGCCGGCTCGAGGCACGGTGGGACGAGGCCTCGCGGGCATCGGTCGTGCAGGCCGGGCGGTTCCGGTGGGAGACCTCGGCGGAACAGGTCGTCCGCGCAGTGGAGCAGGCGGTCGCGGCCCGCGGGGCCACCCCCGGGCAGTAGGCCGGCCCGAGCCAGCAGACGTCGGCTACCGGTCGCGCGCACCGACCCGCCTCAGGACGCCGGCCGCTCCGCCGACACCGTGGCCCCCGGGAACACCGCCTGCGCCTCCTGCGTCGCCTTCGCCACCACGGCGTCGAGCGCAGCCCCGCGCCCGATCGTCTCGACCGTGATCGCCTGGTCGGCCGGCTCGTCCGACGGGCCGCCGTCGCCCCAGGAGCACCGCACGCCCGAGACACCGCCGATCGCGTCGAGCTGCCGGGCGAGCGTCAGACGCTGTTCCGTGGTCCGCTCGTCCGGGGAGACCCCGATCTCGAGCGCACCGAGGTCCGCCACGGCGAACACCCGGACGCCGTTGCCGCTCGCCGTCTTCGCTGCGGCGCGCAGGTCGTCGACGACCGCGGTCCGTTCCTCGTCGGAGAGCGTCGGCGACACCGTGACGGTGGACTCGACGTCGTAGCTCGCGAACGAGGTCTTCTTCGGTTCCGAGTCGCGCACGCCCTCGACGCCGTCGAGGTCCCGCGCGGCGCTGCCGAACCGGTCGAGCGCGGCATCGGGGCGGGGGAACACGCCACCGACGCCGTTCTGCACGCTGCCGATGATGGTGACGAGCACGACGGCGAGCACACCGGCCGCGATGATCACGCCCACACCGACCAGGGCGCTGCGTCGGACACGCTGCCGCGGGGTCCGCACCGGGACGGATGCCGTGCCCGGGCCGAAGGCACGATCGAGGTCGTCCGGATCGGGCGACTGCGGCCAGCCGGGCCGAGCGCCCCCACCACCGGGTCCGTCGACGGTCATGTCAGCCCCCTCACACGCTCGGGTCTGCGAGTGCATCGGAGCCTAGTACGACACCACCGACAGCGCGCAGCGGCTCGCCCCGGCGGCGCCCTGCGGCGGCTACCCGCGGCGCTCGAGCGGGTTCTGGTACTCGAAGGCGTACCGGCCGGGCCCGTCCGAGACCCCGTCGATCGGGTCGTCGAACCGCACGAGCTCGGCGTGGAAGCGCTCGGGGTCCCACCGGAACGAGTGCACGGACCCGTTCCGGATCGGGGTGCTGTGCCGGTCGGCGGTGCCTGGGGCGGCGGCGTTGACGATGCTGCGGATCACGGCACCGTGGGTCGCGACGACGACGCTGCCGGCGTCGTACCGGACCGCGATCTCGGCGAGTGTCTCGGTGACGCGGTCGAGCAACGCGCTGCGGGACTCGCGGCCGGGGACGTCGTCGTGCGGGTAGCGCTCGCGGACCTCGTCGTCGGTCAGGCCCTCGGCCTCGCCGTAGGAGCGTTCCGCCAGCCCTGCGTACGTGGCGGGCGCTGCGAGACCGAGGTGGTCCGCGATGATCGAGCCGGTCTCGGACGCCCGGGACAGCGGCGACGCGACGACGGCGTCGAACCGCCGGCGGTCGAGCAAGGTCGCGGTGGAGCGGGCCTGTCGGCGTCCGGTGTCGTTCAGGGGGATGTCCGTCGAGCCCTGGATGCGCCGTTCGGCGTTCCAGTCGGTCTCGCCGTGCCGGACCAGGTACAGGAGCGTCGTCACCGCACGATCATCCCAGACGCGGCGCGGTACCTCATCCCAGACGCGGCGCGGCACCTCGTCCCGGACGCGGCGCGGCACCTCATCGCAGCCGTGCCGCCAGGGCTTCGAGCGTCTCGGTCGTGCCGGCGTCGATCTTGACCGCTGCCCGCGGGTCGCTGCGGGTCGTGCCGCGGTTCACGATGACCACGGGGTGCTTGCGTCGTGCGGCGTGGTCGACGAGCCGGACGCCGGAGTTCACGGTGAGGGACGAGCCGACGACGAGGAGCGCGTCGGCCTCGGCGACGATGGAGACCGCCTCGCGGAACTTCTCGGCCGGGACGAACTCGCCGAAGAACACCACGTCGGGCTTCAGCACCCCGCCGCACACCGAGCAGTCCGGCACCCGGAAGCGCTCGACGTCGGTGATCTCGACGTCGCCGTCGGGCTGGAGCTGCACCGACCCGGGCTCGTCGATCCACGGGTTGTCCCGGTCGAGCACGGTCGCGAGGTCGGCGCGCGAGAACACCTGCCCGCAGGTGAGGCAGACGGCACGGTCCATCGACCCGTGGATCTCGACGACCCGACGGGATCCGGAGCGGAGGTGCAGTCCGTCGACGTTCTGCGTGACGACCCCCGTGACGATGCCGTCGCGTTCGAGTGCCGCGAGGGCCTGGTGCCCGGCGTTCGGACGGGCCGAGGCGAAGGTGCGCCAGCCGAGGTGCGAGCCGGCCCAGTAGCGCTGCCGCTTGGCGGGGTCGGCGCGGAACTCCTGGAAGGTCATCGGCTTCCGGACGACGCGGCCGGCGCCCCGGTAGTCGGGGATGCCGGAGTCCGTGCTGAGTCCGGCGCCGGAGAGCACGGCGATGCGCTTGCCGGCGAGGAGCTCGACGGCGCGGTCGAGGGCGTGCGCGGACGCGGTCGCGCTCGCGGGGCTGGTCGGTTCGCTCGTCGCCATCGTGTTCACGGTACCCTCAACAGCCGACCGCCCCGGTCACTTCCCGTGGACGACGCCAGGCCGTGCCCCGCCGCCACCGGCCCCCACACCGACCCCGAAACGAGCCCCGTGCACGCCGTCCGCATCGACTCCCTCGACGACCCCCGCCTCGACGACTTCGCCAGGCTCACCGACGTCGCCCTGCGGCGCGTGTCCGAGCCGGAGGGCGGCCTGTACATCGCCGAGTCGAACACGGTCATCGAGCGAGCGGTCCGCGCCGGGCACGTCCCGCGGAGCGTGCTGGTCCAGGAGAAGTGGCTCGACAGCGTGCTCCCGGTCGTCGCGGACCACGACGGCCCCGTGTTCGTCGGCCCCGACGACCTGCTCGAGGACCTCACCGGCTTCCGGATGCACCGCGGCGCCATCGCCGCGATGCACCGCCCGGAGCTGCCGAGCGTCGCAGACGTGGTGCGTGACGCCAGGGTCGTGGTGGTGCTCGAGGACATCGTCGACCACACCAACGTCGGCGCCGTGTTCCGGAGCGTCGCTGGCCTCGGAGCCGACGCCGTCCTGGTCAGCCCCCGCTGCGCCGACCCGCTGTACCGGCGCAGCGTCCGCGTCAGCATGGGCACGGTGCTGCAGGTGCCGTGGACCCGCATCGGCGACTGGCCGGCCGCCGGCGAGGAGCTCCGGGCGCAGGGCTTCCACCTCGCCGCGATGGCCCTGACGGACCGCTCGGTGGACCTCGACGCGTTCGTCGCGGACGTCCCGGACCGCGTGGCGCTCGTGATGGGCACCGAGGGGCAGGGCCTCACGCCGGCGGCGATCGCGTCCGCCGACACGACCGTGCGCATCCCGATGGCGCACGGCGTCGACTCGTTGAACGTCGCCGCGGCGAGCGCCGTCGGGCTCTGGGCGGTCACGCACGCGCAGCGGCTCGCTTCCGCGCGGGCCTGAGGGGCCGGGAGGCGCGGGTCGCCTCCGTCGTCCGGCGCGCCTCAGCGGGTCGTCAGGTCCCGTGCGCGGCGCACCAGGTCCCGGTCGGTGCCGACCGCGCCGACCAGGCACACGCCGACCGGGGCGTCGTCGACGGTGAGGGCGGGGGCGCTCACCGCGGGGAGGCCGCCCACGCTCGCGAGGCTCGTCAACCCCGTCGTCGCGGTCCTGGTGCGCTCGAGTGCGGCGGCGTCGGCGGACACGAGCGGCGCGGGGCCCGGCACGGTCGGGAACACGAGGGTCAGGCCGACCAGCGCCTGGCGGATGGTGTCCCGGACGACGCCGAGGCGCTGGACCGCGTCGGCGGTGGCGGCGGGGTCGTTCGCCGCGGCTGCTGCGAACCGGTCCCCGACGACGGTGCTCAACGCGCCGGGGTGTCGGGCGATCCAGGCTCCGTGGGCGGCGACGGCCTCGGCGGCCTGCACCAGGCGGAGCAGTTCGCGGAGCTCGTCGGGGGCGGGGACGCCGAGGTCCGCGAGCCGGACCCGATCGGGTTCGTCGTCGAGGGACCGGGTGAACGCGGAGAACGCCGTGGCGGTGTCGGGGTCGACCAGGGCGAGCAGGTCCTCCGGGACGACGAGGGGTGTCGGTGCCGGGGCCGTACCGGGGTCGGGCACGGTGGCGTCGAACGCGGCGAGGAGCGTCTCGGCGTCGCGGGTGAGCCACCCCACGGTGTCGAAGGACGGTGCGAGGGGGAGCAGACCGTCGCGGGGGACCGTGCCGTGGGTCGTCCGGAGGCCCCAGAGCCCCTGGTACGAGGCGGGGACCCGGACGGACCCGGCGGTGTCCGTGCCGATCCCGATGTCGGCCGTCCCGAGACCGACGGCCGACGCGGAGCCGCTGGACGAGCCTCCTGGCAGCCGCGTCGGGTCCGCGGCGTTCGGCGGTGTGCCGTGGTGCTCGTTCCGTCCGGTGAGGTTGTACGCGAACTCGTCGGTGCGCGCGATCCCGCGGATCGCCGCACCGGCGGCGAGGAGCGCCGCGACCGCCGGTGCCGCGGCCGTCTCGACGCGCGCCTCGCGCAGGAAGGTGGGGTTGCCGGCACCGACGGGTTGGCCGGGCACGGCGTAGAGGTCCTTGACCGCGACGGTGCGCCCGTCGAGCGGCCCGGTGGCGCTGGGTGCGACGAGCGGGTCGCCGACGGCCCGCCAGACGGTCGGGTCGAAGGCGCGGGGGCGGCCGGTCACGTGTGCTGACTCGATCCGCCAGCGCACGACGGGGCCGGTGTCGTCGTGTGCGGTCGTGCGGCGCCACAGCTGGGTCTGGAGGCCGTGGCCGCCGGCGGCGAACCGGGACACCGACACGACGAGGGCGAGGTCCTCGGCGAGGGGCCGGACCTCGACCCGCGTCAGCGTCCGGGTGGCGACCCCACCGCGGGCTCCGCGGAAGGCGCTGATCGCGTCGTGGCCGACGAGCAGCCTGCGGTCGTCGCCGCGCATCGTGCCGGGTGCGTCGACGAACGCGTCGTCGAGGGCGTCGAGGTCGTTCGTCAGCAGGGCGGCCTCGTACGCGTCGAGTGCCTCGAGGAGACCCTCGGGGGCGTCGGGGTGCGTGGTCATCGGGCGGGCTCCTCGAAGTCGGCCTTGCGGATGCGGGCGTGGACACCGGTGACGAGGTCGACCACCTGCGAGATGTCGAAGTCCGTCGCGGCGGAGAGGTAGGCGTACGCCAGGTGCGGCTCCATCCCCCAGCGCGCACCGAGGATCGCGACGGCGTGCCGGACGCACTCCCGGACGGCCTCGTCGAGGTCGGGGTCCATCCCGGTGGGGACGAGGTACTCCTGGGTCTCGGCGACCGGCCACACGAGGTCGCCGAACCGGCTCGCGGCCTCGTCGGCCGGTGTCAGGTCGAACCGGACCGTCGCGCGGAGCGAGGCCTCCATCGCGGTGAGCGCCACCTCGCCGTCGCCCTGCGCGAAGTGCGGGTCGCCGACGTACGCGAGCGCACCGGGCACGAGGACGGGCAGGTGCAGCTGCGTGCCCGCCTGCAGGAGGTTCACGTCGATGTTCCCGCCGTGGCGGCCCGGCGGGACCGAGTGCCGGCGCTCCCCGGGGGTCGCGACGCCCATGATCCCGAGGAACGGGGCGAGCGGGAACCGGGCGAACCGTTCGCGGGCGGGTGTCAGGGGGATGCGGCCGCGGAGTCCGGCGGGGGAGTCGACGACGTCGGCGAAGACGCTCACGGTGGTGCCGTCGACGGGGTACTCGCCGTGCAGCGCGCCCCGGCCGTGGCGGTTCGACACGACGCCGTAGTGCACGCGGGGGAGCGTGTCGACGACGGTCATGGTGAGGACGTCCCCCGGTCGTGCGCCCGCGACGCCGACGGGCCCGGACACGACGTGCGGTCCGTCTGCGTCGGGGTCGCGGCGTCCGGTCCGGGCGATCGCGACGGCGTCGTCGAGCACGTGCTCCGGTGCGACGCCGTGCGTGGCGAAGAAGGCACGTGGGTCGCTGCCCTGGTCGGGGAGGATCCCCTCGTGGCTGACGGTGTCGATCGTCACCGACTCGCCCGGCACGACGGTGATCGCCGGGCGGTCGTCGGCGTTCGGCAGCCGTCCCCAGAGGACGGTGTCCGGGTCGACCGGCAGGTACCGGTCGGCGCGGACCGGTCCCCTTCCGGGCTGGAGGGTCGGGATCGCGGGGGTCGTCATCGGTCGGCCGTCCGTTCGACGAGGTGGGCGACGTCGGCGAGGTGGTCGGTCATCGCCGCGCGGGCGGCCCCCTCGTCGTGTCGGCGGATGCAGTCGAGGATCCGCTCGTGCCACACGAACGACGACCGGCGGCCCTCGCTCGTGCTGTGGGACCGGGCGCGGACGTCCTGCACCCAGCCGCTGCTGAGCTCGCACAGGGAGACCAGGAGTGGGTTGCCGGAGGCCCGGGCGACCTGCACGTGGAACGCGACGTCCTGCGCGAGGGACTCCTCGGGGCTGAGGCCGGCGTGCGTGGCCTGCAGGATCCGTTCGAGCGCGAGCAGGTCGGCCTCGCCGGCACGGGCTGCGGCGAGCGCGGCGACCTGGGGCTCGACGACGGTCCGGAACTCGGCGACGTTCTCGGCCCGGTGCGCGAGGTCCTCGGCGTGCCCGACACCGGTCTGGCGTTCGAGGAGCGCGGTGGCCTCCTCGGACCGGGGGAGCACGACCGTCCCGCGACCGGGCGTCCGGGACACGAGGCGTCGACGTTCGAGTTCCTGCATGGCCTCGCGGACGGTCGTGCGCGACACGGCGAGGTCCTCGGCCAGGGTCCGTTCCGGGGGCAGCTTGTCGCCCGGAGCGAGGTCCTCGAGCACCAGGCGCGCGAGGTGCGCGGCGGTGGCGGCGCTCAGGGTGCGTCCTCGTTGCATGGGCAGGAGCCTAGGGTCCATTGGTCTGCTTGGCTCATTGGTACGACCAACTTTTACACGCCCGTCACACGCTGCGACGGAGCCGGAAACACGACGGGCGAATGGTGGGTGGCGTCAACCGACCACCGATGAAGAAGAGGGGTCCGTCGTGGACCTGGTCCTCCGCAACGCCCGCCTGGTCGACGAGCCCGGCCTCGTCGACGTCGTCGTCGAACACGGCACGATCACCGCGGTGACCGCAGCCGTCGGCACCGTGCCCGGCGACCCCGCCACCCGGGTCGTCGACTGCGCCGGCCGCGTCGTCGTGCCCGGGTTCGTCGAGTCGCACCTGCACGTCGACAAGGCCCTGCTCGACCGGGAACGTCCGAACCCGGACGGGACGCTCGCCGGGGCGATCGCCGTCACCGGGGAGCTCAAGCGCGGGTTCACGCACGGCTCGGTCCGGGACCGCGCGCGCACCCTGCTCGACCAGGCGATCACGAACGGCACGACGCTGGTCCGCGCACACCCCGACGTCGACCCGATCGTCGGGTTGACCGGCGTCGAGGTCCTGCTGGGGCTCCGCGACGAGTACCGCGACGCCCTCGACCTGCAGATCGTCGCGTTCCCGCAGGAGGGCATCGCGAAGGCGCCGGGGACGCTCGCACTCCTGCGCGAGGCGCTCGGTGCCGGCGCGGACGTGATCGGCGGCTGCACGTACAACGAGCGGACCCTCGCCGCGTGCCACGAGCACGTCGAGACCGTCCTCGACCTCGCCGAGGAGTTCGACGTGCCGGCGGACCTGCACGCCGACTTCGCCGACGACACGAGCGACCCGCGGTTCGCCCTCGCGCGGGTCATCGCCGACGCCGTCGTCCGCCGCGGGATGCAGGGCCGGGTCGCGCTCGGGCACATGACCTCGTCCGCGAGCCTGCCCTCGACCGAGCGGGCCGACCTGTTCGCGCGGCTCGCCGAGGCGGGGGTCGCGGTCGTCCCGCTGCCGGCGACCGACCTGCACCTCGGCGGTCGCGCCGACGACCACGACGTCCGCCGCGGTGTCGTCCCGGTCCGCGACCTCTGGGCCGCGGGCGTCACGAGCGCGTACTCGTCGAACAACGTGCGGAACGCCTTCACCCCGTTCGGCAACGCCGACCTGCTCGACATCGGGCTGCTGCTCGCGCAGGTCGGGCACCTGTCCGGGCCGGAGGACCTCGCCCGCGTCCTCGACATGGCGACGACCTCGGCCGCACGGGTCGTCGGGATCGCCGAGACCTACGGCATCCGTCCCGGCGCCGACGCCGACCTCGTGCTGCTCTCCACCACCGACCCGGCGGGCGTGCTGCTCGACCGCCCGGACCGCGCCCTCGTCGTGAAGCGCGGCCGCGTCGTCGCCGAGACCACCCGCACCACCGTCCTCACCACCGGCACCACCCGATCGAAGGAGCTCAGCAATGCGTGAACGGATCCCGCACGAGATCGTCGCCTCCGTCCTGGCCGGCGCCACCGCGTTCATCGGGGGCACGGCGCTGAACCTGCCCACCTGGGCGATCTTCATCAGCTGGGCGGGGATGTTCCTGCTCGGGCCGAAGCCCACGCTCCGGAACGCCACCCGGCTCTGGGCGACGATGCCGGTGGGGTCGACGTTCGCCCTCGTCATCGTGCTCGTCGACCAGCGGATCGGCACGCTCCTCGGCGACGGACAGTTCGCCCGGAACGTCGTGCTCGGCGTCGTGATCCTCGTGTGCAACACCGCGCTGATGTGCACCGGCCGGGTCCGTGCGTTCGCGCTGGTCCCCGGGATGTTCCTCGGGTTCGCGTCCTTCTTCGCGACGTACTTCGGCGGCTTCGGCTTCGCACCGGGCAACGGGTGGGCAGCGTGGGTGTCCGTCGTGGTGATGAACGCCGCCGGCCCCGTCTTCGCGTACCTGTCGCGGAGGTGGACCTTCGCGCGCCCGACGGGACCCGACGGCGGTGGGGCCGGCGTCCCGTCGGACGCGACGGCTGCCGTCGGGGGCGAGCCGCGCCTCCAGTCCGACCCCGCACCGACGCGCGCCTAGCGCGTCCTCGCAGCCACGGGGTACCCGCCCCCGGTACGCTCGGTTCCCGTGTCACGAGTCGTCCGCCGCCCCCGTTCCGCCGTCCGGAGGCCGGTGACCATCTCGGTCGTCGCCGTGCTCGTGCTGGCGGTCGGCTACCTCGTGGCCGCAGCGGTCGTGCCGTTCGCCCCGGCGAGCGCCTCGACCACGACGTACTCCGCGCCCACGTCGTCGGTGCCGGACCTGACGTTCCCCGGCTACGGCGCCACCGCGGTCGAGGCCACCGACTTCCCCGAGAGCCTGCGCACGAGCGGCGACACGAAGCCCCGGTCGATCGCGAGCATCTCGAAGGTCGTCACGGCGCTCGTCGTGCTCGACGAGAAGCCGCTGCAGCCGGGGGAGTCCGGCCCGACGATCACCTTCAGCCCCGGGATGCAGGCGCTGTACGCGAAGTACCTCGCGGTGAACGGCGAGGTCGCGCCGATGCCCGCCGGCCTCCAGCTCTCGGAGTACCAGACGCTCCAGGTCATGCTCATGAAGTCGGCGAACAACTACGCCGGGTCACTGGCGCTCTGGGCCTTCGGGTCGATGGACGCCTACCGCCAGGCGGCGGACGAGTGGCTCGACGAGCACGGACTCGACCACACCACGATCGAGGAGCCGACCGGCCTCGACGCGCACAACACCTCGACGGCCACCGACCTCGTCGAACTCGGGCAGCTCGCCCTCGCGAACCCGGTGGTGAAGGAGGTCGTCGGCACGAAGCAGGTCACGGTGCCCGGCGCCGGCGCGATCGAGAACTCGAACAAGCTCCTCGGACTCGACGGTGTCGAGGGCATCAAGACCGGCACGCTCGACGAGGCCGGCGCCTGCCTGCTCTTCGCGGCAACGTACGAGCGCGGCGGCAAGGAGGTCACGGTCGTCGGCGCGATGCTCGGCGGCGTCGACCACGACTCGCTCGACGTCGACGTCCAGCGGCTGCTCCGGTCGGTCGCCGACAACTTCCAGGTCGTCACGCTCGCCCACGCCGGGCAGACCTTCGGCACGTTCTCGACACCGTGGCAGGACGAGGCGGACGCGGTGTCGCAGTCCGCGGCCGAGGTGCTCGTGTGGGGGCGGACGAAGGTGTCCGCGAGGACGAAGCTCGAGCAGATCACCCTCGGGACGAAGGGGGAGCGGGTCGGCACGGTGCGGTTCACCATCACGGACCACGACCCGGTGACGGTGCCGCTCGTGCTCGAGCGGCCGATCGACGACCCGGGCGTCTGGTGGCGGTGGACGAACCCGTTCCAGGGCGCGTGACGGTGCCGGCCTCCGTGCGGCCGTGGCGGCCGTCCGACGCGCCGGTGCTGCTGAGGGCTTCGGCGGACCCGGAGCTCGCGCGCCAGTTCGGCGGCGTGCGGTTCGACGACGTCGCTGCGGCGGAGGCGTTCATCGGGGCGACGTACCGGTTCGACGGGCACGCCCGGTACTGGGCGGTCGTCGCGAAGGTCGCTGACGTCGCGGACGTCGCTGACGCGGCGGACGGGCGGCCCGGGTCGGACGGCGCCGGGTCGGGCGGCGCCGGGGCCCGCGTCGTCGGCTGCGTCGGGGTGACGGCCATCGAGCACACCCACGGCACCGCCTGGGTCTCGTACTGGCTCACACCGGAGGCCCGCGGCCGGGGCCTGGCGACCCGCGCACTCGCCGCCGCCGCCGAGGACGCCTTCGCCCTCGGCCTGCACCGCCTCGAACTCGGGCACCGCACGAACAACCCGGCGTCGTGCGCTGTCGCGACCCGGGCGGGGTTCCGCGCCGAGGGAGTGGAACGCGAGAAGCTCCGCTACGGCGACGACCGCTTCGACGTCGAGACCCACGCCCGCCTGGCGACCGACCCGACCCCCGACACCGTGCCACTGCCCCGCGACCCGGCCAGCCCGCCGCACCGCGACCCGGCCAGCCCACTGCCCCGCGACCCGGCCAGCCCGCCGCCCCGCGACCCGGCCGACGCGCGCCGGGGCGTTTGAGCCCTCACCGGCCGACGGCGCGCTCGACCATCGCGCACGGGACGGTCGCGTCCCACCCCGCGATCCTGGGCATCGCGCCGACCCGGACGGTGTCGCCCGGGTGCGCCGCGCAGTACGACGCTCGGTGCTCGATCTCGGCGGACCACTGCGGCCCGTGCTCCCGGAGCGGCACCGCCCCGCCCCCGGCCACGAACGCGACGAGCGAGGCGGCGACGAGCACCCCGCCCGCTGCCCGCCACGACCACCGTGCGCGGGCGAGGAGCACGTCGGCGACGAGGACCACCGCCGCGGTCAGGAACATCGACGACGCAGCCGCGTACCGCAGGGGCGCCGTGCTCGCCCACGCCGCGGCGGTGAACGAGGACCACGTCGTGCCGGGCGTGCGGTTCACGATGAGCGCCGCGTACCAGACGACGCCGGCGCCGACGCTCACGGCGAGGAGCATCCACCGGGTCCGCCAGTCCGCCAGGACGAGGGCGGCCACGACCGCGACCACGAGGAGCACGGCCGGCACGGTGACGACCCACCAGCCGTGGGCGGCGACGGACGCCCCGACCGCACGCACGTCGGCGTTCCCGCTGCCGCCCACCACCTGGGCGACGAACCCGGCGGTCATGTCCCGGAACGAGGTGATGCCACCCCGGTGCGTGGCGGAACGGGGGTGCGTCAGCGCTGCCGTGACCTGTGCCGCGACACCGAGCACCGCGACCGCTGCGACGGGGATGACCCGACGCTGCCGACGGCCCAGCAGCAGGAGCGGCAGGAACACGGCGGCCTGGATCTCGCTCGTGGTCACGACCGCCACCGCGACGGCGGTCCACGCGGACGACCACCAGCTCCGCGGACGGTGGGCGAGCAGCCACGGTGCCGCGAAAAGCAGGTACCAGTGCAGGTTCGCCGCGGTCCCGGCGATCTCGACGGGCGCCAGCGGGACGAGGGCGGGGACGGCCGCGAGGAGCACCCGGAGCGGCCAGGCCCGCACCACGCCGCGCGCCAGGACGAAGACGGTTCCGCACACCGCGCCGAGGACCGCGCACGACATCGCCGAGACGGACAGCGCGTACAGGTCGATCCGCCCGAGCGCGACGGCGGCGTCGACCACCAGCCGGGGCAGGACGTGCAGGTAGCCGTCGTACGGGTGCCACACCGAGCGGACCGGGCCGAGGGCGAGCCGGTCGGTGAGGAAGCGCCCGGAGTCCTCCGCCCAGGCGACGCCGCGGGCCGGGCTCCCG
Organism: Curtobacterium sp. C2H10; assembly: GCF_025407985.1. Lineage (NCBI taxonomy): Bacteria > Bacillati > Actinomycetota > Actinomycetes > Micrococcales > Microbacteriaceae > Curtobacterium > Curtobacterium sp. C2H10. Next base: position 17,445 of record NZ_JABXGF010000056.1, read on the forward strand.
ATGCGGACCCACGCGAGCAGGCCGGTGGCGATGGCGACGAGGAGCGCCCAGACCGCCGTGGTCGGTCGTCTCCGCGGGTGGTCCGCCGTCGTCATCGGACCCCCTCGTGCCGTCGTGCCGTCCGTGCTGTGCTGCTGCCGATCGATCCTGGCGTGCGCCGGTGGACGGCACCCGTGACGCAGATGCCGTGACTCTCAGACAGACCGACGAGGACACGGACCGAAGCGCTGCACGTGACGACCCGCGGCGACGTAGTGTCGGACGGGTGACGACGACGTTCCCCCGGTCCACCCCGTCCGCCCTCGGCATCGACGCCCGTGGCCTCGCCCGGTTCCTCGACGCCCTCGAGTCGACGCCCGACGTCGAACCGCACAGCATCGTGCTGCTCCGCCACGGTCAGGTGGCCGCCCAGGGCTGGTGGCAGCCCTACGCCGAGGACCGCGTCCACCTGCTCTACTCCCTCAGCAAGAGCTTCACCGCCGCCGCGGTCGGGATCGCCGTCCGCGAGGGGCTCATCGACCTCGACGCCACCGCCCTCTCGTACTTCCCGGAGCTCGACGCCGAGATCACCGACGAACGCAGCCGCCGCATCCGCGTCCGGCACCTGCTCGCGATGGCGAGCGGCCACCGCGAGGAAGCCCTCGACCGCGCCCGCTCCGCCGACCCGGAGAACCTCGTCCGCGGGTTCCTGCTCACGCCGCCCGACGATGAGCCCGGCACCGTCTTCGCGTACAACCAGCCGTGCACCTACACGCTCGCCGCCATCGTCCGGCGGGTCAGCGGCGGCACCCTGGTCGACTACCTGCGCCCGCGGCTGCTCGACCCGCTCGGCATCGACGACCTGGCGTGGCGCCGGGACGAGACCGGCGCTGAGCTCGGGTTCAGCGGGTGCTACGCCCCGACGTCGGCGATCGCCGCGCTCGGCCAGCTGTACCTGCAGCGCGGCGTGTGGGCGGGCGAGCGGATCCTCGACGAGGACTGGGTCGCCGCCGCCACGAGCACGCAGGTGGCGAACCCCGACGAGGGCAACCCGGACTGGTCGCAGGGCTACGGCTTCCAGTTCTGGATGGCCCGCCACGGCTTCCGCGGCGACGGCGCCTACGGCCAGTTCTGCGTCGTGCTGCCGGAGCAGGACCTCGTCCTCGCGCTCACCGGCCAGAGCCTCGACATGCAGGCCGTCCTCGACGCGGCCTGGCAACACCTCCTGCCCGCCGTCGACGCAGCGGACCTCGTCGCGGCCGCGGATGCGGACCTGGAGGCGCGGGTCGCCTCCCTTGGGCTGCCAGCGGTGCAGGGCGGTCGCCTCCCCGACCTCGGCGCCGGTCCGTTCCGCGGTGACGGCATCGACCGGATCGACTTCAAGCACGACGGCGACCGGTGGCGTGCGGCCCTCGAGGTCGACGGCGGGACGCTCTCGGTACCGGTCGGCGAGGGGGAGTGGGCGGTCGACGGTCCTCTCGCCGCGAGCGGTGCGGTCGCACCGGACGGCACCGTGCTCGTCGACGTCCGGTTCGTGGAGACGCCGCACCTCGCGCACGTGCGCATCGACCTCGCGGCCGGGACCGCCACCGCGTCGTGGGCGACCGAGCCGCTGCACGACGGTCCGCTGACCCTGCGCCGCCCCGCCGACTGATCGAGCGCTACGGGGTGTCGGACTTGTGCTCGACGACGTCCTGCAGCTCGGGTCGCTTCGGGGTCACGCCGTCGCCCGAGGACGTGTGCTTGATCCGCCGGACCACCCACGGCACGAGGTACTCGCGCGCCCAGCCGAGGTCCTCGGCGCGGGCCTCCCGCCACGGACGGGCCTCGAGCGGCTCGGGGTTGAACGGTTCGAGCCCGTGCTCGACGCCGAGCGCGTCCAGCACCGCGGCGGCGACGGTCGCGTGGCCCATCGGGGAGTGGTGCAGCCGGTCCGGAGCCCACATCCTCGGGTCGCGGAGGACCCGGAGCGCCCACATGTTCGCGACGAGGGCGCCGTGCTTCAGCGCGATGGCGTGCAGGTTCTCGTTGTAGATCGCCGTCTTGCCGCGGACCATCCCGAGCACCGGGGTCATGCCCACGTCCGGACCGGTGAAGAGCACCACGGTGGCGCCGTCGCTCCGTAGCCGGGACACCATCGCGTCCACTCGCTCGGCGAGCTCGTCGGGGTCGGAGCCCGGCCGGATGATGTCGTTGCCACCGGCCGACACCGTGACGAGGTCGGGACGGAGGGCGAGTGCCGGTTCGACCTGCTCGTCGATGATCTGCTGCAGGAGTCGCCCGCGGATCGCCAGGTTGGCGTAGGCGAAGTCCTCGGACTGGTTCGCCAGGACCTCGGCCACCCGGTCCGCCCAGCCACGGTTCCCGCCGGGGACGGTGGGGTCGGGGTCGCCGATCCCCTCGGTGAACGAGTCACCGATCGCGACGTACCTGGACCACGGATGACGATCTGACACTCCTCGGACCATAGTCTCGTGGCATGACGAAGGCCAACCCCGCGGCGGTGCTGGGCGACGAGCTGCTGGAGCGCATCGCCGCCCGCGCCCCCGGCTACGACGCCGCGAACGCGTTCTGCACCGAGGACCTCGACGAACTCCGGGCGGCCGGCTACCTGCGGCTCGGGGTGCCCGTCGAACGCGGCGGTGCCGGGCTCGGGCTCGCCGCGACGACCGCGGTGCAGCGGCGGCTCGCGGAAGCCGCACCGGCGACGGCGCTGGGACTCGGGATGCACCAGGTCTGGGTGCAGGCGGCGCGCGCCGTCACTGCGCGGGGTGGGTCGTTCCTCCAGGCCGTCACCGACCACGCGGCGGACGACCACCTGCTCGCGTTCGGTGTGAGCGAGCCGGGCAACGACGCCGTCCTCTTCGACTCGTTGACGACTGCGGAGCCGGACGGCGACGGCGGCTACCGCTTCACGGGGACGAAGGTCTTCACTTCGCTGGCCCCGGCGTGGGACGTGCTGAGCGTGTTCGGCAAGGACGGGTCCGGGCCGGAGCCGCGGCTCGTGCACGGTTTCGTGCTGCGGTCCGACGGCGACGACGAGCACCTCGACGACTGGGACACCCTCGGGATGCGGGCGACGCAGAGTCGCACGACGAAGCTGCACGGCGTGCACGTGCCGGCGGACCGGATCGTGCGGACCCTGCCCGTCGGGCCGAACCATGACCCGCTCGTGTTCGGCGTCTTCGCGGCGTTCGAGCTGCTCGTGGCGTCGGTGTACGTCGGGATCGCCGCGCGTGCGGTGTCACTCGCGGTGTCGGCGGTGCGGTCGCGCACGGCACTCGACGGGACACCGCGGTCCGCGGACCCGGACGTGCGCCGGGCGATCGCGGACATGCGCGGGACGGTCGACGCGATCGAGCTGCAGGTGACCTCGCTCGCCCGGTCGGTCGACGAGCTCGACGACCTCGGGCCGCGGTGGTTCCCGTTGCTCGTCGGGACGAAGGCCCGGGCGGTCGACGCGGCGCAGCACGTCGTGGACGAGGCGATGCGGGTCGTGGGCGGTGGCGCCTACCGGGCCGGTGGCGAGCTCGCGCGCCTGGCCCGGGACGTCCGGGCGGGCCAGTACCACCCGTCGTCGCGGGACTCGGCGGCGCGGACGATCGCGGCGTCGGTGCTGGGGCCGCTCGCACCGTAGCACCGCCGCGCGCCCCAACTAGTTCGCTTGCGGTACCATTGGCCTCCCCAGCGAACAGGACGCGGCCGGAGCGTGCCGAGGACCGAGACCACGAACCGGACCGCCCCGCGGCGACGGACCCGCACCCAGCGACTGACGGACCGTGCCCTCGCACTCGACCCGGGGCTCGTGAAGACCGACGGTGCCCTCCGCACCCTCGTCGCCGTCCCGGCCGGCATGGCCGTCGGGTACGCGATCGCCACGGCGTTCGGCCTGCCGGCGATCCTCGGCGTGATGATCGGCGCGATGCCGGCCTTCATCACCTGCCTGGTCATCGTCGACCCGAGCACGGGCCAGACCGCCGCGCGCACCGGCGCGGTCCTCGTGCCGTTCGTCGTCGCACTCGCCGGGAGCATCGCCCTGCAGCCGTTCCGGCTCCTCGAACTCGTCCTCATCGTGGTGCTGCTGTTCGTGCAGTTCGCGGCGGCCTCGTGGGGCGTGTGGGCGGCGGACGCGGCGATCGTCGGGTTCGCCGGGTACCTCTGCGGACTCCTGCTGCCCCTGCCCGAGACGAGCGTCGTCCCGCTCGGGCTCGTCGTCGCGGGCTCCCTCGCCGTGACGATCGTCGTCCGCCTGCTGTTCCGGCCGGACCCGCACCGGGCGCTGCTCCGGACCCTTCGCGGGTTCGTCGCCCGGGGGTCCGACGTGCTCGAGGCCGCCGCCGCGGTCCTGGCCGCCGGAGCCGTCGGCGCTGCCGCGGACGACCAGCGCGCCCGCCGCCGTGCCCTCCGCCGGCTCGGACGCGCTCGTGACCGGTACCACGAGATCGCCCTGACGGTCGACGGCATGCTCGCCGCGAGCGGGGTCGACGCCGACACCACCGCCGAGGAACTGCACCGCCTGGTGTTCGACACGCACTTCGCGATCGACGAGCTCGGCCGCGCGGCCGGGGCGCTGGTCGAGCAGGGCGCGCCGTCGGACGTCCGGCACGCCGCGCTCCGGGCCGTCACGCTCGTCCTCCGGCACGGCGGCAGCCACGGCCGGGAGGCAGCGCACACCCTCCTTGCACGCTACGGGATCACGGCCTCGGCGGCCGACGACGGATCCCGGACGACCGCGCTCGTCCGCCGCATGGCCGCCGAGTTCGCCGACCTGCGGTCCGCCGGACTCCGGTGGCGCGAGCTCCGCGACGAGCTGCCCTGCCGCGGTGCCGGCGTGCCCTTCGCCACGCCGGTGATCATCGCCGGCGGGCGCCCGGCCGGAGCCGTGCCGGTCGTCGCGGACGCCGTCGCCGAGGGCCCGTGGCGCCGCTGGCACCTCACCGCGTCGCTCCGGACCGCCGTCCACGCCGCCATCGCCGTCGCGATCGTCGAACCCCTCGCCCTCCTGCTCGACGGGAGCCGGTTCTACTGGGGCGTCATCGGCGTGATGATCGTCCTCGCCGGCACGAACACCACGCACGAGCGGATCCGGAAGGGCCTCCACCGCGGCGTCGGGACGGTCGTCGGGGGAGCGGTCGGGATCGTCCTCGTGCACCTGCTCGGCACGACGCACCCGTGGGTGACGATCGTGCTCGTGTGCGTCCTGCTCGCCGTCGGCACGTACGGCTTCGGCGGCGTGTACTCGGTCTGGGCCGCGTGCCTCGTGGTCGTCCTCTGCCAGGTGTACGCGTTCTCCGGCACCTTCACGGACGCCCTCATCCCGATGCGGCTCGCCGAGAACCTGCTCGGTGCCGCGGTCGCGGTGCTCGTCAGCGCGGTCGTCTTCCCGATCGCCACCCGTGCCGTCATCCGGCGCGCGGTGCGCCGGCAGCTGGTCGCCGTCCGCGCGTTCGTGCTCGCGCTGGTGGGGGTCGAGGACGACGACGAGGCGGACGCGGCCGACACGGCGGAGGCGGACCGCGCCCGGCGTGACCTGCGCGCCCGGTCGCGCGCGGTCGACGCCGCCACCTACCAACTGGACGCCGTCC
>NZ_JABXGF010000057.1:0-22892 GCF_025407985.1 Curtobacterium sp. C2H10
AATGTGCACGCTGTTGAGTTCTCAAGGACCAGACGCACTCCCCACTCGACCCCGAAAGAGGTTCCGCCAGAGAGGCTATTAGCTTTCGTTGCCCGGGGAAGAACCGTGGTGGACAAGATCTCCGGGTCTGTGACCGGGTGACCGTCTCGGCCGTTCCGTTCTCCGCCTCAGCGGCAACGAGTGATTACTTTACGCAGAGGTGAACGGCAGCACCAACCCGGGCCACATCCCGGGCGTGTCGGGCCTGCGAGGCCCGGAAACACGCGGATCGCGCGGTGCGGGCCGAGCCGACTCGCGCCGGGAACGACGGAAGGCACGGTGCGAACCCGCACCGTGCCTCCCGAACGAACCGAATCGGCCCGAACCGGACCGAACCGGACCGGACCGGACCGACCTACTCGGCCGCAGCCAACTGCCCGCACGCACCGTCGATCTCCTTGCCGCGGGTGTCGCGGAGGGTCGTCGGGATGCCGGCGGCGTTGAGTCGGCGGACGAACTCGTCCTGCACGTGCACCTCGGACGAGGTCCAGACCGAGCCGGGCGTCGGGTTGAGCGGGATCGGGTTCACGTGCACCCACCCCTTGCCGCGCTTGTTGAGCTTCTCGGCGAGCAGGTCGGCACGCCACGCGTGGTCGTTCATGTCCTTGATGAGCGCGTACTCGATCGAGACACGTCGGCCCGTCTTGACGAAGTAGTTGTGGGCGGCGTCGATCGCCTCGTCCGCCTTCCACTTCGAGTTCACCGGGATGAGCTCGTCGCGGAGTTCGTCGTCGGGCGCGTGCAGGGAGAGCGCGAAGGTGACGGGGATGTCCTCGTCGGCGAGCTTGTTGATCGCGGGGACGAGCCCCACGGTCGACACGGTGATGCCGCGGGCGCTCATGCCGAGGCCGTTCGGTTGCGGCGCGACCATGATCCGGACGGCGTCCATCACGCGCTTGTAGTTCGCGAGCGGCTCCCCCATGCCCATGAACACGATGTTCGTCACGCGTTCGGCGTCGACGCGGTCCTTCCCGCCCTTGCGGGGATCACCGCCGAGCTCCCCCGCGGCGATGGCGGCGTTGGCACGGACGATCTGCTCGATGATCTCGGCCGTGGACATGTTCCGGGTGAGCCCGGCCTGCCCGGTCGCGCAGAACGGGCAGTTCATCCCGCACCCCGCCTGGGACGAGACGCAGAGCGTGATGCGACCCGGGTACCGCATGAGCACCGACTCGACCAGCGCCCCGTCGTGGAGCTTCCAGAGGAACTTGATCGTGTCGCCCTTGTCCGTCGCCAGACGACGGGTCTCGGTGAGGAGGGGCGGGAGCATGCCCGCCACGAGTTCCTCACGCTGGGCGGCCGGCAGGTCGGTCATCTGCGCGGGGTCGGACGTGTAGTGCGTGAAGTAGTGGGTCGAGAGCTGCTTGGCGCGGAACTTCGGCAGCCCCAGCTCGACGACCTTCGCCTCACGCTCGGCGACCGTCATGTCGGCGAGGTGCACGGGCGGCTTGCCACGCTTCGGGGACGCGAACTGCAGCAGCGGCCGGCCGTCGGTCCCGGTGGCCTGCGTCCAGCCCTCGGTGCGCGGACGCACCTGCGGACGAGCAGAGCGCTGCTCTTCGAAGGGGGTGCGGGTCTCGGAGGCCATCACTCCAGTTTACGGGACGACGACGCCCCGCGGGTGCCGGTCAGCTGCCGGCGGGGAGCAAACGGGCGAAGTGGTGCGCCGCGGAGTACATCGGCACGATGTCGACGACCGCGCCGGGGTGCGGCGCCTGGAGCACCAGTCCGTCGCCGAGGAAGATGCCGACGTGGTCCTCGTTGTCGTACACGACGAGGTCGCCGGGCTGCGCCTCGGACTCCGGGATCGTCGTCGCGGCGGCGTCCTGCGTCGGGACGTAGTGCACGAGCGGGATCCCGACGGCCGCGTACGCGACCATCGTCAAGCCGGAGCAGTCGATGCCCTCGTGGCTCGCGCCGCCCTCGACGTACGGGTCGCCCATGTACTGCAGGGCGGTGGAGACCACGGTCGCCCGGTCGCCACCGGCGGAGAGGATCTTCGAGATCGCGTCCTCCGCCTGCTGGGTGCTGACGCCGAACTTCGTCACGATCGTCGGGTAGGACACCACGGTCGTGGTCGTCGTCATGCCGTCGGTCGACACCACGGGGACCTCGACATCCCGGGCGACGGTGTAGGTCTGGGTGTGCTGCGAGGTGGTCGTCCCGTGGTGCGCGTCGGTCGACGGGGTCGCGGCGTTCGCCGGGACCGCGAGCGTCAGGCTCGAGGTGATGGCCAGTGCGGGCGCGAGGAGCACCGCTGCGCGCTTCGCGTTGGCAGCCCGGCGGACGTGCCGCGGGTCGACCGCCCGTTCGGCTCGGAGCGCTGCGGACCGGGACAGTACGGCCGCTCCGGCGACGGCCGTCGAGGCGACCGGGCGGGTGTTCGACAGGGACACGCTGCGCGCCGGCTTCTCGTGCTCCACGAAGGTCGAGCGGGCCACGGCGGGGCCGAACGCGGAACGACGCCCGCGGGGACGGCGCAGTTCGACGGCTTCGGTGGTGGCCGCGCCGTCGGGGGCTGCGGGCAGTGCGTGGCGTCCCATGGTTCCTTCCGGGTCGGACGAGCCGGCCCGAGCAGATGACGAGGCGACTCGGGAAGATAACGTATTGGTCACGAACCTGGGCCCCGCTGGGCACTCGCCGCGGGTTCCTGCAGTTCGTCACAGGCTCGGGCGTTCCTCGCAGCCCGTTCAGAACCGGCCCGCACCGCTCCGGACGCGGCTCAGGCGGGGGTGGGCCGCATGACGGCGGCGATCCGCGCCTCCCGAGCCCGTGCCAGGTCGTCGAGGCGGGCCGCCAGGGCACGCACCGACTCGTCGACCGGCGCGTCCCCCGAGATGTCCCCCGGGAGCGGCGCCCCGGCGGTGACCGCGAGCGGGAGGACGCCCGCCCAGACCGCGTGGTCCTCGGCGTCGTCGACAGCCTCGCCGACGCCGGCGGCGCGGATCTTCACGCTCGCGTGCTCGAGGGGCAGCTGGAGGACCTGGGTGGCACGGACCTCCTTGGCGGTCATCTCGCGGACCTCGTCGCGGCGTCCGGGCATGAGGTGGTCGGCGACCTGCCAGAGCGCTTCGGTCCGCAAGTCGTCCGGCACCACGGTGGCGTTGCCGACGACCACGGCGCTGCGGTAGTTCGCGGAGCTGTCGAAGGTCGAGCGTGCGAACACCAGGCCGTCGACGTGGGTCACCGTGGCGCTGACGGGGACACCCGCGGCGCCGTCGAGGAAGAGACCGCCGCCGGTCGAGCCGTGCAGGAGCAGGACGGGGCCGGCGCCGAGGTCGCCGACGCCGCAGAGGAACGGCAGGACGAGCGGGTGACCGTCGCGGACGAAGCCGACGTGCGCGACGATCGCCTCGGCGAGGATCGCGTCGAGGTCGGCGGGGTCGTGGGACTGGCGGTCGCGGAGGCGGCGGACGGCGAGCGACGGGACGGCGGAGTCGGCGGGGTCGGACGGGAGGCTCGTGGTGCGCATGCGGGCAACGCTAGGGTCAGGACCGGTCCGGTTCGTGGACCAGATCGGGAGTGCTCAGGTGGACCAGTTCGGGAAGACCGCCGGGGTCGTCGCGCGCGTCCGGGCGATGGTGCAGGACGGGACGCTGGTGTCCGGGGACGCAGTGCCGTCGACCCGCGTCCTCGCGGCGGAGCTGGGGGTGGCGCGGGGGACGGTGGTCGCGGCGTACGAGCAACTCGACGGCGAGGGGTGGATCCGGACGCGGCAGGGTGCGGTGGCGCGGGTGGCGGCGGGGGTCGGTGCGGGCCACTGGCCCACCGAGCACGCTGCGCGCGACGCGACGGGGCGCACGGACGGGCACGCCGACAGCGCGGCGGGTACCGGCGCGGACCTCCTCGACGCCCGCCCCGGGATCCCGGCGGTCACGGCGATCGCCGCCCGCGACTGGCGGGCCGCCTGGCGCGCCGCTGCGGACGCCCCGCTCCGCAACGCACTGTCCGACCCGGCCGGCCTCCCGGAGCTCCGCGCGCAGATCGCTGCCCAGCTCGGCCTCGCTCGCGGGTTCGCCCCGGGGATCGGCCGGGTCGTGGTCACCGCCGGCACGGCCGAGGCGCTCTCGCTCGTCACCGAGGGACTCCGGAACCGCCTGGGTCGGGCGCCGGTCGTCGCCGTCGAGGATCCCGGCTACCGCTCCGGACGTCGGGCGATGACGAGCGTCGGGGCCACCCTCGTGGGTGTCCCGGTGGACGGCGACGGGATCGACGTGGACGTCCTCGGCCGCATCGGCCCGGTGGACGCGGTCGTCGTCACGCCGACGCACCAGTACCCGCTCGGCTCGGTGATGCCGGTGGCACGACGGCTCCGCCTGCTCGACTGGGCGAAGCGCACCGGGGCGGTCGTGGTCGAGGACGACTACGACTCGGAGTTCCGGCACCGCGGCTCCCCTGTCCCGGCGCTGGCGGCACTCGACGCGACGGGCGTCGTGGTGCACGTCGGCGGGTTCTCGAAGACCCTCGATCCACGGCTGCGCTGCAGCTACGTGGTCCTGCCACCGGGGCCGGTGCACGAGGCCGTCGCCGCCTCGCGCCTCGCTCGCGGACCCGTGGTGGCGGAACCCGTGCAGATCGCGCTCGCGCACCTCCTCCGCACGGGCGCCCTCCGCCGTCACCTCGGCCGCGTGCGCCGGGACTACACGCATCGGCGCGAGCGGGTCGCGACGCGCGTCGCAGCGGTCGCGGGCCTGGAGGCGCGTGCCCTGGACGGCGGGCTGCACGCGGTCCTGACGTGGTCGGGTCGGGCGGCGGGGCGCGACGTGGTCGCCCGGATGGCGCGGTCCGGTGTGCTGGTGAGCGCGGTGGAGGAGTACGAGGTGTCGCCGGGGAGCGCACCGGCGGGGATCGTCCTGGGCTACGGCGCGCTGACGCTGCCGCAGCTCGATCGCGCACTCGACGTCCTGCTCGAGGTCCTGCGGGTCAGGGGCGACTGACCCGCAGGTGGCTCCGCACCCGGTCCTGCACGGCGCTGGCGTCCGGGTGGTCCCAGAGCGCGAAGTGGGTGCCGCCGGGCAGGACGAGGAGCTCCGCTCCCGGCACCTCGTCCGCCGCCCGGACGCTGTTGGACGGCGGGACGTCGACGTCCGCGTCACCGTGCAGCAGCAGTGTCGGGGCCCGGACGGCTCCGAGGTCGAGGTCGGTCACCGCGCCGAGGTTCCGGACGTCGGCTTCCCACCCGGCACGGTGGGGGCCCGCGGTGTTGCCGGTGCGGGCGAGGTCGAGCAGGAACGTGCGACGCTCCGGGTCGCGCAGGATCCCGCGGACGTGGTCGCGGAGCCGTCGACCGCGCAGGGAGCTCACGCCCGAGACCGCGAGGCGCACGACGACGCCGGGCACCAGTCGCGCGGCGGCCCGGGCGAGCGCGGCGCCGAGGAGGGTGCCGCCGACCAGGCGCTCCGGTGCGGAGACCTCCGGGGGCGTCCAGGGACCGGTCAGTCCGGCCGCCACGACGAGGGAGCGGACCCGCTCGGGGTGGCGGACGGCGAACCGGTAGGCGGCAGGGGCTCCGCCCGACCAGGCGAGCACCGCCACGCGGTCGATGCCGAGCGCGTCGAGGACCTCGGCGTACCGATCGGCCTCGTCGTCGAGCGAGTCGTGGCCGGGTCGGACCCGGGTGCCGAGGTACCCGGGACGTGAGAGCGTGACGACACGGAAGTCGGCGGACGGCAGGAACCGCGCCATGATCTCGGCGACGTCGATCCCGCCGGGGGTGCCGTGCACGACGAGGACGGGAGCGCCCGCGCCGCGGACGGCGAACTCGGTGTCGTCGGTGACGACGGGACGCGTCTCTGGTGGCATCACCCGACGATATCCGCGGCGGCGATGAGTCGTCTCCGACCGCGGAGGGTGTCCCCCGGGTACTCGCCGTACATCGAGAAGTACGACCCCGAGAAGCGCCCCATGTGCCGGAAGCCGCAGGAGTGCGCGACGGTGGCCACGGAGGTCTCGCGGGGGTCCGCGAGCTGCAGGCCGAGGCGGGCCTTCTCGAGGCGCAGGTCGCGGAGGTACGCCATCGGCGTGCTGCCCTCGCGCCGTTGGAACCCCTCCTGCAGGGTCCGGACGCTGACCTCGGCCGCGGCGGCGATGTCGGTTGCGGCGATGGTCCGGTCGAAGTGCGCGTACATGAACGCCTTCGCACGTTCGACCGTCCCGGCGGGCGCGGCGGTCCCCCGGCGGTCGGCATCGGAGCGGAAGGCGCCGAGCACGGCCTCGGCGAGCCGCAGGTCGAGCGCGGCCCGGTCGGCGTCGACCACGGCGACGTCGAGCAGCGGACGGGCGACCTCGCGCAGCACGGCCTGCAGCGGCGCGAGGCGTTCGGCGGACACGGTCACGGGGAAGGCGAGGGGCACGGGGGCGGCGTCGGTGCCCACGACCGCGACGGCCTCGAGGAAGTCCGCGTCGAAGTGCACGAGGTGCTTCGTCCCTGCCGGTGCCGAGACGTGGAAGGGGCGTCCGGCCGGGTACATCACGGGCACGCCGGCGCGGAGGAGCACGTCGTCGTCCACCACGATGCCGCCCTCGACCGACCACGCCAGCAGGTACTGCCGTTCGGGTGCGAGGAATCCGGACCGAGCGGCGGACACCGACGACGTCCGGAGGCTCAGGCGGCCGTCCCCGGTGGCTCGGTAGCGGAAGCCGAACGACGACGAGGAGGGGGCGAAGGCCATGTCGTGGCCGTCGTACACGCCGCGGTAGAACTCGAGTGCTTCGTCGGGGTCGGTGCCGCTCTGGAGGACTTCCCGGACGGAGGTCCGACGGACCTCCGCGGTCGAGGACTCCGCCGGCGGCCGGTCCGCCGCGGGGATCACCGTCGCTCCGGACCACCAGGCGATCGTTCCCCGACGAGGTCGGCGAGCGACGGCTCGGACTCGACGGGGACCGCCCAACCGCGGCGTGTGGCCCGTCGGAGGTGTCGGTACGTGGTCACCCGCACCGGCTGGACGTCGGCGTTCGACTCGTAGCTGCTCAGTTCCTGGCTGCTCATGGCGTGCTCCCTGCTCGCGAGCCCGGCTCCGCCTCGGCCTCATGGATGCCGACGTCCAGAACGGCCTCAGGGTCAAGGAGGTGCCATCGGAGCGTCGGGAGGACGCGGATCGATGCCGTCTTCTCCAGCGACGGTACGCGCGTGCCGGACAGCCCACGTGGACCGGACACCCAGCCCGCGCTATCCGGACGGACCGCTGTCGGCACGGACTTGATTGTTCGCATACAATGCAAACATGTTGATCACCGTCGACCCCGGAGCGCGGGCATCGCTCGCGGACCAGGTGGCCGCCCAGATCCGGCACGCGATCGCCCGCGGCGAGTTCCGCAACGGCGAGCGGCTGCCGTCTGCGCGCGAACTCGCGGCCGCCGTCGACGTCAACATGCACACGGTGCTGCGGGCCTACGCCCAGCTGCAGGACGACGGGCTCATCGAGCTGCGCCGGGGCCGCGGTGCCACGGTGCTGCGATCGGGCAACGCGTCGTTCGACCGGCTGCGGTCGCTGGTGGTGGAGCTCCGTGAGCAGGCGGAGACCCTCGGGGTCCCGCTCGACGACCTGTACGCGATGATCAAGGGGGCACGATGACGACTCGGACGATGGGGACCGGCGCACGACTGGCCGTGGTGGGACCGAGCGCGGCGGTGGCCGTCGCGCTGGTCGTCACGGCACTCACGCTCGGACCCGCGCTGCCGGCACGGGTGGCGACGCACTTCGGCGCGGACGGTGTCGCCGACGCCTGGGGGTCGCCGTGGCCGTTCTTCTGGGGGTCCCTCGTGGTGGCCCTGGTCGCCGCCGGACTCGCGGTGGTGGCGCTCGGACGCAGCGACCGACGGACGTGGGCGACCCTGCTGCTGGTGGCGAACCTCCTGAGCGGGTCCGTCGCGACCGCGTGGATCGCCGAGGCGATCGTGAACCGCGTCGACGACCCGACGTTCCCGGTGTGGTGGGCCGTCGTCACGCTCGCGGTCGGTGTCGCCGTGGCGGTGCCGCCGACGATCGCGCTCGTCCGGACGGCAGCGCCGGTCCCCGCGCACGACGTCCCTCCGTTGGACGTCCCGACGGACGCCCGGGTCGCCTGGCGTGCACGGGTCGGCAGCCCCTGGTTCGCGGGGCTCGGCGTGGTCCTCGTCGTCGGCGGCGTCGTCGCGGCCTGGGCCACCACGTCGGCGTCCGCGTCCGCCGACATCGGCGCGGCCGCGGTGTCGGGCGGGCTGCTCGTCCTCGCCGGGATCGCGGTGGCGGTGCTCGCGCGGGTCGAGTGCACGGTCGATCGACGCGGCCTCCGGCTGACCTCGACGTGGACGCGGATCCCCCTCGTGCGGGTCCCGCTCGACCGCATCGAGTCGTGCGGGTGGGAGCAGGTGTCGCCCGGGCAGTGGGGTGGGTGGGGCTACCGGATCTCCGGCCGGGGTGTGGCGTACGTGGTCCGTTCGGGGCCGGGGCTCGTCGTCCGGCTCCGGGGCGGCGGAGCGCGGGTGGTCACGGTCGCCGATGCCGAGCGCGGTGCGGCGGCGCTCGGCGCGCTGCTCGCGGCACGCGGGCACGCCTGACCCCCGGGGCACGTGCGCACTTCGTGAGCAGGAATGGTCGGGTCGGTCGAGCGGACCCGACCATTTCTGCTCACCATCGAGCAGCGCGGCGGGGCGCGGGCACCCGGGCCCGGGCGCGCGGCGCGGCGCGGCGCTACAGGCTCGTCATGCCGCCGTCGACGCGGAAGAGCGCGCCGGTGGCGTACGACGACTCGTCGCTCGCGAGGTACACCATGATGCCGGTGACGTCGTCCGGGGTCCCCGCCCGGCCGAGCGGCGTCCGGGACACGATCGCCGCGCGGGACTCGGGGTCGCCCGAGATCGTCTGGACGAGCGCCGTCTCGGTGTAGCCCGGCACGACGGTGTTGGCGCGGATGCCGTCACGGGCGTAGGCCATCGCGGTCGCCCGGACGAGCGCGTGGACGCCGCCCTTCGTGGACGAGTAGGCGGCGAAGTCGGCGCCCTCGCCGTTCAGGCCGGTCGGCGACCCCGTCACGACGACGGACCCGCCGCCACCGGCCGCGAGCATCGCCCGGACGGCGTGCTTCACGGTGAGGAAGGTGCCTGTCAGGTTCACCGCGAGCGTGCGGTTCCAGGTCTCGAGCGAGACGTCGGCGACCCTGGCGTCGTGGCCGAAGAGCTGCACGCCGGCGTTGGCGACGACGACGTCCGGCACGGCGCCACGGGCGACCAGGGCCTCGAAGCCAGCCGCGACGCTCGACTCGTCCGCGATGTCCACGGTGAGCGCGATCGCCGAGTCGGCAGTGGCAGCCGCGGCAGCCGCCGCACTCGCAGCAGCAGGCGCAGCCGCGGCGTCGCGGTCCGCGTACACGACCCGCGCCCCCTCGGCCACGAACCGGTCTGCGATCGCCCGCCCGATCCCCGATCCGGCCCCGGTCACCAGGGCGGTCTTCCCGGTCAGTCGTCCGGCCATGCGTGTGCTCCGTCCTCGGGGCGGCAGTGCCCCGTCCTCGGAGCGACGTCGCTCCTGGACACATCATTGCGCAACCGGTTGACCGACTGGTAGCAAAGGGACATGACCGACGACGGTGCGTGGGCGGACTCGACCACCGAGGACGTGCTCGTTGTCGGACCGTGGCGTGTGACCTTCCGTGGCGCCGAGCTCGCCGACGTCCGCCACGACGGGGTACCGGTGCTGCGCGGCATCCGGTTCGTCACCCGCGACCAGGACTGGCGCACCGCGGACGACACCGTCACCCGCCGAACGACCGACGCCGCCGCCGAGGCCGAAGCCGACGCGACCGACGAACACGGGCACGCGCGGGCCCGGGCCCGGGCCCGCATCGAGGTGACGAGCGCCTTCGACGACGCCGAGGTCCTCCACACCACCCTCGACCTCACGATCGACGACGACACCCTGCACGTCGATGCGACCGCCACCACGACGGCGCCGTTCCGCCGCAACCGCATCGGCCTGGTCGTCCTGCACCCGCCGACCCTCGCCGGCACCCCGTTCACGGTCCGCCACCCGGCAGCACCCGCCACGGCGCACACGTTCCCGCTGTGGATCGCCCCGCACCAACCCGCGACCGACGTCGCCGGGTACGCCTGGACGACCGGCGGTACGGACTGCACGCTCGACCTCACCGGCGACGTGTTCGAGATGGAGGACCAGCGCAACTGGACCGACGCCTCGTTCAAGACCTACTCGACGCCGCTGGCCGAGCCCTTCCCCGTCGCGCTCGACGCCGGTGCCGTCGTCCACCAGGCACTCACACTGCGCGCGGTGCGACGACCGGGAGGCGCGCCCTCCCCCGCCCCGGACCTCGCCGCGCTCGACGGGCCGGCCCCGACCTCCGTGGTCACCCCGCCCCCGACTCTCCAGCTGCTGGCCGCCTCCGCCCCGGCCGCTGCGCGCCCGGACGATGCGGCGCTCCCCGGCGGCGTGCCGATCCTGGTCGAGCCCGTCCTCGGCGACCCCGACGTCGCCGCGGTGCTCGCCTCCGCCCGGCGGGACGCCCGAGGCGCACCGCTCGACGTGCGGTTCGTCACCGACGACCCGGCCCTGCTCCGCGCCGCGGTCGACGAGGTCCTGGAATCCGGGCCGGTGGTGCGCATCGGCGCGTTCGACCCGTCGTCGCACGTGACGACGACGGCGCTGCAGCGGGCGCTCCGGGAGGCGGCGGCCGCACACGAGGGACTCGACCTCGTGGCGGGGACACGCGCGCACTTCACCGAGCTGAACCGCACGATCGACCTGTTCGGCGACTGGGACGGCCCGCTCACGTTCAGCGTGACGCCGCAGATGCACGACCGCAGCCGTGCCCAGGTGACCGAGTCGATCCGGATGCAGCGCTGGGTGGCGATGAGCGCCTCCAGGCTGGCCGCCGGCAGGCCGCTCCACGTTGGACCGGTGACGCTACGTCCGCGGTTCAACGCCGTGACGACGTCACCGCGTCGGGCCGCGACCGACGCGTCGGTCGAGGCCGGGTACGGGCCGCAGTCCGTGCCGGACGCGACGGATCCGCAGCAGCACTCCGCCGCCGCCGCCGCGTGGTTCGCCGCGGCCGTGCAGGCGCTCACGGTGCCGGGTGTCGCCGCGATCACGCTCGCCGAGGTGTGGGGACCGAGGGGAACGCCCCGCCGGAAGGGGGTCGGCGGGGCGTTCCGGTCTCGGGGGTGATCAGCGCTTGACGGCGTCGATCTTGAGCATCTTGGCGATGACGCTGTCGAGCTCGCTGTCGTCGAAGACCTGCTTCCAGTCCTCCTTGATGAGCTTCTCGCGGCCGTAGCCCATCGCGATGTGGCAGGCGTCCGAGAACGGGTTCGAGCCGCGCAGACCGTTCGTCAACGCGATCCAGGTGTGGCCGTAGAGCATGGCGCGGGCGGCCTCGCGGGGCACGCCGACACCGGTGACGGTCTCCTCGAGGGCGTCGTTGAGGAAGTCGCCGATCATGCAGGCGATGGTCTCGACGAGCGTCGGCTCGAGGACGGCGAGCTGCTTCACCGTGACCCAGTGCACCTGGATGACGGGCGCGTACATGGTCGTGATGACGGCCTCGGCGATCGCCTTGGCGGCGTCACCGTCGTCGCCGAGCGACTCCGACGCGTCGAAGGCGGCGATGACCTCCTGCGGGGCGGCGATGCCCCCGAAGGTGTCGTCCCACTCCTCCTTGGTGGTGCGCTCGAGGAACACCGACGGGTGGCACGGGTGCGCCACGGCGTAGTGGATGTCCTCGCGCTTCGCGAGCAGCCCGGCGTAGGCGGCGGCCGGGTCGAGGGTCAGGATGCTGGCACCCGACTTCATGACGGGGACGAGCTGCTCGGAGATGCTGCCGAGCAGGACGTCCGGCACGGCGAGGATCACGACGTCGGCGACCTTGGCGGCCTCGACGCTGTCGGTGAGCGACCGGCCGAGGGCCTCGATGCGCTCCTGCCCGGCGGGCGAGGCCTCGCTGTAGAGCGTCGTGTACTCGCTCTTGGCGAAGTTGTTCGAGACGCGGGTGCCCATCTTGCCGCCGGCACCGATCACGGCGACGGTGACGTCGGACGTACCGGATCCGGCAGCGACGGTGTGGGGGGTGGTGACGGTGTCGGTCATGATTCCTTGCTCCTGATGTACTCGATGGTGTGTTCGGTCCACGCCGCCTCGATGCGGGTGGTGGTCTGTGCCGGGTCGCCCGTGGTGCCGAGGGCCTCGTCCTGCCAGGGCAGCCAGAACTCGACCACGCGGTTGATGCCCCGTGCGTCGGGGTGGATCGCGGCGCGGACGGCGTCGTAGTCGAGGAGACCGGTGCCGGTGCGGACGCCGGTGTACTGGAACCCGACCCAGCCCGGTGAGCGGGTGAACCCGGAGTCCTTGACGTGCCAGTTGCGGGTGTACGGGGCGGCCGCGGCGACCACGTCGGCGGGGTGCTCCAGGCGCGCGACGGTGTTCGCCGGGTCGAGGCAGATCCCGAGGTGGTCGGAGCCGACGGCCCGGACGACGGCGACGAGGTCCTCGGTGGCGACGACCTCGTAGGTCTCGAGCGCGAGCGTCACCCCGGCTGCCTCGTACGCGGGGAGCGCCCGGCGCAGTCGACGTTCGGTCTCGAGGGCGTCGGGCTGGTCGTCGCCGCTCGTCCACATGCTCCGCACGAGGGTCGCGCCGAGCGCCTGCGCGACGTGGAGGTACCGCCCGAGGTGCTCCGGGTGGGTCCCACGGGTGCCGACCTCGAGCGCGAGCCCGAGCTCGTCGGCCAGTGCCCGGATCGCGGCCAGTCGGTCGTCCGAGGCGGTGTCGAGCGGCAGGTGGTCGCAGATCTGGAAGAGGTCGACACCGTCGTGCGCCGCTGCGTCCCGCATCGCGTCGTCGAGCGACATCGGGTCCGGCACGCGGTCGGACATCCGCCAGAAGTAGGCGTAGGTGGAGAGGCCGAGCAGGGAGGTCATGCGGTCGCTCCCAGCTGCCCGGCTTCGTCGAGGATGGTCCGGATCGCGGCGGGGTCGTGCGCGAACCGTCCGAGGAACAGCCCGCCGATGCGCCCCTGCCCACGGGTGAGCAGGCCCGGTCCGGCGCTGCCGCCGTAGATCGCGACGGAGCCGGCGAGCTCCGGTCGGGAGGCGAGGTGCTCCTCGATCCCGGAGAGGACCGCGACGATGTGCTCGTCGGGCGCGGGCGCCGGGGCGCCGATCGCCCACACGGGTTCGTACGCCGCGATGACCGGCCCGGCGAGACCGTCCGCGGTCGCGGTCGCCAGGAACCGGTCGAGCTGCGCGGTCACGTCCGCCACGGCGGTCTCACTGGAGGCGCGGGTGGTCTCCCCGACGCAGATCAGGGGCCGCAGGTGGTTGCGGAAGGCGGCGTGCACCTTCCCGGCGATCTCCTCGTCCGTCTCGTGGAACAGGGAGCGCCGCTCCGCGTGCGCGATCTCGACGAGCGCGACGCCGATCTCGCGCAGCTCCGCACCGGACACCTCGCCGGTGAAGGCGCCGGTGTCCGCCCAGGCCAGGTTCTGCGCGCCGAGCGTCACGGGCGCGTCCCCGATCACCTCGCGCACCGGGACGAGCGCGGGGAACGTCGGGATGACGAAGAGCTCGACGGCGCCGGACCGCACCGCGGGGTGGGTCCGGGCGATGTCGGCCACGGCGGCTGCCCACTCGAGCGTCCGGGCGTGGGAGAAGTACATCTTCAGCGACACCCCGATCGTGAGCGGGGCGGCTGCCGTGGACGCGGGCATCAGGCGTCGGTCCCGACCGGGGCCGACCCGTCGTACTGGCAAATTGCCTGCACCTTCTCCGCACTCGCGGACGACGTGTCGAAGGTGTAGCCGAGCCACTCGCGCGCCATGCGCCGGGCGACCTCGACGCCGACGACGCGCTGGCCCATGCAGAGGACCTGGGCGTCGTTCGACAGGATCGAGCGCTCGACGCTGAACGAGTCGTGCGCGGTGACGGCCCGGATGCCGGGGACCTTGTTCGCGGCGATCGCGACGCCGAGTCCGGTGCCGCAGATCAGGATCGCCCGGTCCGCCTCGCCGTTCGCGACGAGCCGTGCGGCGTCGACGGCGACGTGCGGGTAGGCGGTGTGCCCGTCCGCGTCGACGCCCACGTCGGTGACGCTGACCACGCGCGGGTCCGTGGCGAGGTCGGCCTTGATGATCTCCTTGTAGTCGAACCCGGCGTCGTCGGAGCCGACGACGATGCGGAACTGCTGCTCGGTCATGGGGTCTTCCTTACTTCTCGGAGAGCGTCGCGAGGACCGCGGCGGTGATGAGGGCGAACGAGATCGCACCGGCGTCGGGGGTGCCGACCGCGTCCTCGCCGTGGGTCCGGGCGCGGCCCATCCGCGGCAGCAGGTCGGCGGTGGCGTCGGCCGCGGTCGTGGCGGCGGCGGACGCGGCGGACCAGGCGGTGACCAGGTCGTCGCCGGCCGCGGTGCGGACGGTGAGGACCTCGTCGAACGGGACGAGCGCGTCGACCATGGTCTTGTCGCCCGGGACGGCCCCGAACGCGAGGACGGCCTCGGCGGCCGCGTGCACGGCGTCGGCGACGGTGGTGGCCGTCGGGCGCGAGGTGTCCCCGAGGACGCGACCCAGTGCCTCCAGGGCCGCGCCCCAGATCGCACCGGACGTGCCGCCGGCCTTGTCGGACCAGGCGTCGCCGGCGATCGCGAGGACCGAGCCGGCACCGGCGCCGCGTGCTGCGGCGTCCTGCGCCGCCGCGTCCGCCGCGGTGGAGCCGCGCTGCATGCCGATCCCGTGGTCGCCGTCGCCGGCGACGGCGTCGATGCGGCCGAGTTCGTCGGCGTGGGCGTCGATCGTCGTGCGCACGGCCGTGATCGCCGTCGCGATGCGGGTGGCGGACACCCGGGACTCGTCGGTGCCGACGGTCACGGGGACGACCACGCCGGCCTCGAGGACGTCGGAGGACACGGGCTCCTGCGGGACGGCACCGCCCTTGCGGTAGGCGGGACTGTCGGCCGGGGCGGCCCAGAGTTCCTCGAGCTCGTCGTCGAGCCAGAACAGCGTCAGCGAGACGCCGGCCATGTCGAAGCTCGTGACGAGCTCGCCGACCTCGGGCTCGACGACGACTGCGCCGGCCGCGGTCAGTCGGCGCTGCACGGCGTCGAACACGACGAAGAGTTCCTCGTACTTGACGGAACCGAGGCCGTTGAGGATCGGGACGACGCGTGCCCCGTCGACTGCGACACCGGACGGCAGCTCGGTGAGCAGCTTGTCGACGAGCAGGTCCGCCAGTCCGGACGCGGTGGGGACGTCGGCTTCGTCGATGCCGCGTTCGCCGTGGATGCCCATGCCGATCGCCATGCGGCCCTCGGGCACGGTGAACAGGGGTTCGTCCGCGCCGGGCAGCGAGCAGCCGGAGAACGCGACGCCGAAGCTGCGGGTGCGGTCGTTCGCCCGCTCGGCGATCGTCGTGACGGTGTCGAGGTCGTCACCACGCTCGGCGGCGGCTCCGGCGACCTTGAACACGCAGAGGTCGCCCGCGATCCCGCGGCGCTTGTGGGCCTCGACACTCGGGGCACTCGCGACGTCGTCGGTGACCCGCACCGTGCGGACGCTGATCCCGGAGGCCTCGAGCGACCGGGCGGCTGCGTCGAAGTTGAGGACGTCGCCGGCGTAGTTGCCGTAGCTCAGGAGCACCCCGCCGCCGTGCTCGGAGGCCTTCGCCACCGCCGTGACCTGCTGGGCGCTCGGGCTGGCGAACAGGTTCCCCATCGCCGCACCGGCGGCCAGGCCGTGCCCGACGAGCCCGCCGAACGCCGGGTAGTGCCCGGACCCGCCGCCGACGACGAGCGCCACGGTCCCCTCGGGGCTGGTGGTCGAGCGGGCGACCCCGCCGTGGACCTTCCGCACCCGGGAGCGGTTCGCGGCGACGAAGCCGTCGACCATCTCGTCCGCGAAGTCCGCGGGGTCGTTGAACAGGCGGGTCATGCGTGGGACTCCTGGGTCGTGGTCGTCGCGGCCTGCGCGGCAGCGTCGGCGTCGCGTCGCTCGTTCCGCTTCGTGGTCCGGCCGAGGACGAACATCAGGACGCTCGACAGCACCATGAAGAACCCGACGATGAACATCGGCACCTGGTACCCCCCGGTCCACTCGCTGACGGCGCCGGTGACGTACGGCGCGGCGAAGCCTCCGAGGTTGCCGACGGTGTTGATGAGCGCGACGCCCGCGGCCGCTGCGGCACCGGTGAGGAACTGCGTCGGGACGGTCCAGAAGTTCGGCAGCGCGGCGAAGATCGAGCACGCGGTGATCGCGATGACGGCGACCGTGGCAGCCGGGCTGTTCATGTAGAGGGCCACCGGGATGCTCAGGCCGCCGACGAGGGCGGGGACCGCGATGTGCCACACCCGGACGCCGCGTCGGAACGCGTCACGCGACCAGAAGTAGAGGACGACGGCGGCGGGCACGTACGGGATCGCCGTGATGAGCCCCTTCTGGAACAGGTCGAACGTGGTGCCGAACTGCTCCTGGAAGCCGTCGATGATGGTCGGCAGGAAGAAGCTCAGGGCGTACAGGCCGTAGATGAAGCCGAAGTACACCGCGGCGAGCATCCAGACGCGACCGGAGCCGAACGCCGCTCGGAGGCCGCCCTTGCCGTGCGCGTTCCCCTCCTTCTGGCTGTTCTCCTTCGCGAGGGCGCCCTCGAGCCAGAGTTTCTCGTCCTCGTCGAGCCACTTCGCCTGCGACGGCTTGTCCTTCAGCACGAAGAGGCACAGGATGCCGACGATGATCGCGGGGATCGACACGCAGAGGAACATGAAGCGCCAGCCCGCGAGGCCGCCGAGCAGTCCCTCGTGGGTCATCAGCCAGCCGGCGAGGGGCGAACCGATCACGCTGGTGAGCGGCTGCGCCAGGTAGAAGAGCGCGAGCATCTTGCCGCGGTGCCGGGCGGGGACCCAGGTCGACAGGAACAGGATCGCGCCGGGGAAGAACCCGGCCTCGGCGATGCCGAGCAGGAAGCGCAGGCCGACGAGCTGCGGGTAGTTCTGCACCCACGTGAAGAGCAGCGAGACGATGCCCCACGTGATCATGATGCGGGCGAGCCAGACGCGGGCGCCGAACTTGTGCAGCGCCAGGTTGGACGGCACCTCGAGCACGAGGTAGCCGATGAAGAACACGCCCGAGGCGAACCCGAACTGTGCGGCGGTCAGGCCGAGGTCGGCCTCCATGCCGTTCGGGGCCGCGAAGGAGATCGCGGTGCGGTCGAGGAAGTTGATGAAGAACATCAGCGCCACGAAGGGCACGATGCGGATCGCGATCTTGCGGATGGCCGTCTTCTCGACGACCGAGGTGGGGATGCCTCGCGTGGCGGGGATGTCCACGATGACTCCTGCTCGGGTGGGGTGGTGCTCCGGTCGGCTGCTGCGCCGGGGACGGAGGTGACGCATCGGTGCGCACGGACCAGTGTGCGCGGTCGCTCCAAACTTGTCAACCGGTTGACCATTCCCTCCCGCCGCGGCTCGGCAGGGAGTCCCACCGCAACCGGTTGACCGACCGGTACGCTCACTGCATGCCCGCGTTCAGCCCGGACGACCCGCTCAACATCCGCCTCGAACTCGAGTCGGTGCCGACGGGCTCCCCCGCCTCCGAGGTCGCCCGACAGCTCGTGTCCCTGCTGACCGCCGGCGACCTGGCACCCGGTTCGCGGTTGCCCTCGGAACGGGTGCTGGCCGAACGGCTCGGGGTCGGTCGGTCCGCCGTGCGAGAGGCCCTCGCGGCGCTCGAGATCCTCGGCATCGTGCAGATCCGCCCGGGTTCCGGCACGTACCTGCAGGGCGGGACCTCGGACCTGCTGCCGACGACCCTGTCGTGGGGGCTCATGCTCGCGTCGAACCGGACCCGGGAGCTGCTCGAGGTCCGGTCGTCGCTCGAACGCACCGCGGCGATCCTCGCCGCCCAGCGTGCGACGCCGGCGCAGCTCGACGAGCTCCAGACCTACATCGACCGGCAGCACCAGGCGCTCGACGACCCGGACGCCTTCATCGACGCCGACGTCCGGTTCCACGTGCTGCTCGCCCGCTCCGCCGGGAACGACGTGCTCGCCGACCTGCTGCAGAGCCTCCGCTCGATGCTCAGCGTGTGGGTCGGCCGTCGTGTCCGGACCCGCCAGGCCACCGAGGCCGCGTACGAGGAGCACCGTGCGATCCTCGAGGCGCTCCGGGCCGGGGACGTGCTCGCGGTGCAGCGGGCGATGGACGACCACATGGCCACGGCGAGCGCCCGCATCGAGCACGCCGGCCCCGCCGACTGACGGGCGGGGCCAGCCGCCGGCCCCGCCCGCGGGGCGCGCGCGCTTCGTGAGCAGAAATGGTCGGGTCGGGGACAGCGTCCCGACATCTTCTGCTCACGATCGGGCGGCCAGGAGGCGCGGTGCGGCCCCGCCACGCACGGTGCGACGTTGCCGGGGTGGCAACACCGCTTGGGTTCCGGCCGGTCCGTGCGGTGGAGTGACGGCATGCACACGCACCGGGAGCCGTCCGACACGACCGCACGCAGCTGGTGGGAGGCCCGCTACGCCGAGCACGACGGGATCTGGTCGGGGCGGGTGAACGCGGTGCTCGCCGACGTCGCGTCGTCGCTGCCAGCGGGACGCGCGCTCGACCTGGGCTGTGGCGAGGGCGGCGACGTCGTCTGGCTCGCCCAGCAGGGGTGGGCGACCACCGGGGTGGACCTGTCGGTGACGGCGGTCACCCGCGGTTCCCGGGCTGCCGTCACCGCCGGGCTCGAGGAGCGGACGGCGTTCGTCGCGGCCGATCTCGGCTCGTGGGACACCGCGGCGCGGTTCGACCTCGTCACGGCGTCGTTCCTGCAGTCGTGGCCGGTCGAGATCCCGCGTGCGGCGATCCTGCGGCGGGCGGCCGGGTTCGTGGCGTCCAGCGGGCACCTGCTCGTGACGGCGCACGCCGCGCCCCCGCACGGGGACCTGCCCGAGGAGATGCGGGCGTACCGCTTCCCGACGCCGGCGGAGGACCTCGCGGCGCTGGGGCTCGACGACGGGTGGGAGGTCGTGGCCGCCGAGCTCCGACCGCGCACCGCGGTGACGCCCGAGGGAGCGCCGCACGGGGTGCTCGACAGCGTGGTGCTGGTCCGCCGCCGCCCCCTCAGCGAGGCAGGGGCAGGGGCAACGGCACCGAGGCAGTGAACGCCCGGACCACCCGGTCGACGACGTCCGTCGCCGGGGCGTCCCACACGGCCTGGTTGAAGATCTCCACCTCGACGTCACCGGCGTACCCGGCGGCAGTCACGGCAGCGGTCACCGGCCCGAAGTCGATGTGCCCGTCCCCCATCACACCGCGGGAGAGCAGCGGGTCGGCGGCGATCGGGGTGAGCCAGTCGCACACCTGGTAGCTCGCGATCCGCCCGGCGGCACCGGCGCGGGCCACCGAGGCCGCGAGCGCCGGGTCCCACCAGACGTGGAACGTGTCCACGACCACACCGACGGCAGCGGCCGGGAAGGGCGCCGCGAGGTCGAGGGCCTGCGCGAGGGTCGACACGACGGCCCGATCGGCGGCGTACATCGGGTGCAGGGGCTCGACGGCGAGCTGGACGCCGGCGTCGACGGCGTGCGGGACGAGGTCGGCGAGGGCGTCGGCCACGCGGTCCCGGGCGTCGATCAGGTCGCGGGACCCCTCGGGCAGTCCTCCGGCGACGAGCACGAGCACCGGCGCGGACCCGGGCGCGCCGGCCTCGGCCAACGCCGCGGTCTCGTCGATCGCCCGGCGGTTGTCGTCGAGTGCCCGCTGCCGTTCGGTGCCGACCGGGAGGGTGAAGAAGCCGCCGCGGCAGTGCGAGGAGACCCGGAGGCCGGAGTCGGCGACCATCCGCACGGCCTCGGACAGCCCGACCTCGGCGACGGGCTCCCGCCAGGTGCCGATCGCCTGGACGCCGGCGGCGCGGACGGTGTCGAGGGCGTCCCGGAGCGAGGCGTACTTGATCGTCGCCTGGTTGATCGAGAGCCGTGGATGCGGGTGTGCAGAGCCAGCGGCCGCACCGGTCCGCGAGGCCTGCACCGAAGGGCTCACGCGACCACCCCGGAGAGCGGGCGGTCGGCGGGGGCCGAGCCGCGCCTCCTGGCCGTCACGGGCACACCGGACACGGTGAGCAGGTCGTGCCACCGCGACGCCGCGAGCGACGGGTCCTCGAGCGCGCCGCAGGCGTTCGCGAGCCGGACGGTCTCGGACAGGTGCGGCAGGGAGCGGCCGGCGTGCTGACCGCCGACCATGGCGAAGGCGCCCTGGTGGCCGTTCAGCCAGGCGAGGAAGGCGATGCCGGTCTTGTAGTGCCAGGTCGGGGCGCTGAAGACGTGGCGGGACAGGGCCTCGGTGGGGCCGAGCAGCGCGCGGAAGGCGGTCTCGTCGGGGAGGGCCCGGACGGCGGCGGAGGCGATCGGCGCCACGGCGGCGAACGCGCCGAGCAGGGCGTCGGAGTGCGTCCGATCGGTCCCGGCGATGAGGTCGACGTAGTGGAAGTCGTCGCCGGTGAACATCCGGACGCCGGCGGGCAGTCGGGAGCGGAGGGCGACCTCGGCCCGGGCGTCGAGCAGGCTCATCTTGATGCCGGCGACCTTCGACCCGGCGTCGCCCATGATGTCGAGCACGGTGTCGGGGCCGTGCTGACCGCCGAAGTAGCCGGCGAGGGCGGGGTCGAACGCCTCCCCCAGCCAGTGCAGGACGACGGGGGCGCTCGCGCGCTCGATGACCCTGCGGTAGACGCGGCGGTAGACCGCGGGATCGCTGCCCGCCAGGCGCGCCAGGTGTCGGCTCGCCATGAGCACGACCCCCGCGCCGGCGTCCTCGGCGTGGTGGAGCTGCGCGACGTAGGCGTCGACGACCTGCTGCTCGGTGGCGACCTGGTCCGGGAGGTCGTCGGTGTTCACGCCGACGACGATGCGGCCGCCGACGGACTGCGCCTCGCGGGCGCTGCGGGTGATGAGCTCGCGCGTGGCGGCCGGGTCGAGCCCCATGTTCCGCTGCGCGGTGTCCATCGCGTCCGCGACGCCGAGGCCCCACGACCAGAGGTGGTGCCGGAAGGCGAGGGTGGCGTCCCAGTCGAGGTCCGCCGGTGCACCCGGCGTGTTGTCGGCGGCGGTGCGCGGGACGACGTGGGCGGCGGCGTAGACGACGCGCTCGGTGAGCGGGGCGGTCGGCTTCGCGGTGGCCGCCACGGCCGGCTCGCGCAGGTCGACCCGGCTGGTCGTGCCGTCGGGCGCGAGCAGGGTCAGGGTGGTCATGCGCGTGCTCCGACGGTCTCGGCGTCGTCGGCGCGGTCGGCGCTGTCGGCGCGGTCGGCGCGGTCGGCGCGGTCGGCGCTGTCGGCGCTGTCGGCGCGGTCGGTGCGTTCGGCGTTGTCGGCGCGTTCGGCGCGGTCGACGTTGTCGGCGCTGTCGCCCTGGAGGCGCGGCTCGGCCCCGGTGGGCAGGGTCAGCTCCGGCAGGTCGATGCGTCGTCCTTCGGCGCTCGAGCGCAGACCGGCCTCCGCGAGCGCCACGCCGCGGGCACCGGACAGCAGGTCGTAGGGGTGCGGGCGGCCGGCCACGAGGTCGCGCAGGAAGTCCTCCCACTGCGCGCGGAAGCCGTTGCCGAACACCTCGTTGTCGGGGACCTCGAGCCACTGCGCCCTGTAGTCGCGGTCGTCCCGCAGATCGGGGTTCCACACCGGCTTCGGCGTCGCAGTCCGCGGCTGGATACGGCAGCCGAACAGTCCCGCGACGGCGCTGCCGTCGGTGCCGTCGACCTGGAACTCGACGAGCTCGTCACGGTCGACCCGGACCGCCCAACTCGAGTTGATCTGCGCCGTGATGCCGCCGGCGAGGTCGAACACGCCGTAGGCCGCGTCGTCCGCGGTCGCCGCGTACCCGGTCCCCTGCTCGTCGGTTCGCTCGTCGATGTGCGTGACCGCGCGGGCGTACACCGACTCCACGCGGCCGAACAGCTGCTCGAGGACGTAGTTCCAGTGCGGGAACATGTCGACGACGATGCCGCCGCCGTCCTCGCGGCGGTAGTTCCAGCTCGGCCGCTGCGCGGTCTGCCAGTCCCCCTCGAACACCCAGTAGCCGAACTCGCCGCGGACGGAGAGGATCCGGCCGAAGAACCCGGAGTCGATGAGCCGGCGGAGCTTCCGGAGGCCGGGCAGGTAGAGCTTGTCGTGCACGACGCCGTTCGGCACGCCGGCGTCGGCGGCGAGGCGGGCGAGCTCAAGCGCCTCCTCGGAGGTCTCCGCCGTGGGCTTCTCGGTGTAGACGGCCTTGCCGGCGGCGATCGCCTTCCGCAGGGCGTCGGCGCGGGCGCTCGTCACGGCGAAGTCGGCGAAGACGTCCCAGCGGGGATCGGCGAGGGCGGCGTCGAGGTCGGTCGTCCAGTGCTCGAGGCCGTGCCGGGTGGCGATCTCCTCGAGCTTCGCGGCGTTCCGGCCGACGAGGATCGGTTCGACCTGCAGCCTCGTGCCGTCCGGGAGCGGGAGCCCGCCGTCGTCGCGGATGGCCAGGATCGACCGCACGAGGTGCTGGCGGTAGCCCATGCGTCCGGTGACGCCGTTCATGATGATGCCGATGGTGCGCGTGGTCAACGCGTGCTCCCTTGCTCGCTGTGGCCCGCTCGCCACCGTGGTGGAAAGCGCTTGCCGGAACCGTACACCACGGCCCGGGCCGACCGCACGCGCGTGTTCGGGTGTGTGCGTTCGGGGCCGGGCGTGCGGCGCGGGGGCGTGGGGGGGCGTGCGGGGCGCGGGCCTGGGGCGTGGGCGCCCCGTGCCACTTCGTGAGCAGAAATGGTCGGGTCGCGCCACGGCACCCGACCGTTTCTGCTCACGATCCGGGCGACGGGGACGGGCGCGGGCGACGAGGACGAGCGCGGGCGCGGGCGACGGGACGGGCT
>NZ_JABXGF010000058.1:0-22072 GCF_025407985.1 Curtobacterium sp. C2H10
AACGACGCCGAGGCGGCCAGGCGGGTCCTCCGCGCCGGATTCGACCTCGTGCTCGTGCCGCTCGACGTCACCCGGCACTCCCCGACGACGACGCGGTCGGGTCGCATGCGGAGCGCTTCGCGGACGAGCCGGTCGAGGCCGAGCGCGCCGGCGCCCTCGGCGTTCGCCTGCCGGGCCTCGAGCGCGACGACGTGCGGGTGGTCGATCCGGAGTTCGGCGACGTCCTCGACGGTGACGATCCGCTCGTCGGGCGGGACGGCCGCCAGCATCGCGGCGAGCATGGTGGTCTTGCCGCTCCCGGTCGCGCCGGTGACGAGCACGTTGCGGCGCTCGTCGACCGCTCGCTCGAGGACCGACCGAGGGACGCGCGCGAACGCTCCGAGCGCCTCGAGCGACTGCAGGGTCGGCCGGGTCGGCGCGGGCAGACGGATCGAGACCGCGGTCCCGCCGACGGAGACGGGTGCGAGCACGACGTGCACGCGGATGCCGTCGCCGTGGCGGACGTCGACGCAGGGCGTGGTCTCGTCGACGTGCCGCCCGCCCCGTGCCACGAGTTCGGTCGCGAGTTCCCGCACCCGCCGTTCGGGCAGCTCGGGTCCGGCTCGTTCGAGCCCGCGCCCCCGGTCGACCCACGTCCCGCGGCCGCCGACCACGAGGACGTCGGTGACGCCCGCGTCGCCGACGAGCGCGGCGAGCTCCTCGAACTCGGTGGCGACGACGTCCCGACTCCGGATCGGTCGCGTGGCGCCGGGCAGGAACGGGGCGTCGGCACGGTGTCGGTGCATGCGACCAGAGAGTAGGGAACGGCCGTCGCCGCTCGGAGGTCCGCTCCACCTTCTGTGGAGCGCTGCCCGCTCGGCGAGCAACGGACCGTTTTGTACCCCGGCACGCAATGCCGTACCCCACTCGGTGTCCCTGCGTCGGAACACCCGCACGCCACGGCCTACCGAGCGGGGCCGAGTCCGGTTGTGCAACACGTGTCGAACAACCCGACGCACCGTTCCATGCAGGATCATGGACAGGTCTGTCCACGCTTCGGCATGCCCGCGCGGATCGACGCGCGTCACCGACCACGAGCGCGGTCGACCGTGGCACGAACCGGCCCGGAAACGAGAAGAGGCGGCACCGGTTGGGGGGAACAGGTGCCGCCTTGACATCGGTGGATTGGGGGGAATCCGAACCGTTGCCGCCGGAAACGAGTCCAGCGGGAACTACTGTACCCCATGATCGGCCTCCGGAAGCAACCCCCGGATGGACTTCTGGGCGTGCCGCGGTGCACGCCCAGAGCGAACAGGACCGCCACGGCCGCACACGCCCCCGCCGACCCGCGCCCATGCCGAGGGGTAGTCTCCGACTGCACCCCTGCCGCAACGACGCGAAAGGACATCGATGTCCGCTCCGACCCAGACCGACCCCCGCAACGACGGAGCCCCCGGCAGCCCGGACACCCCGGACGCCGGCCGAGACGCCACGTTCCCCCCGTCGCCGGAGTTCGTCGCCGACGCCGTCGCACACGAGGACCTGCACGAGGCCGCCTCCGCCGACCGCGAGGCGTTCTGGGCGGACCAGTCCCGCGCGCTCCTCGACTGGCGGACGCCGTTCACCCAGACCCTCGACTGGTCCGGAGCCCCGTTCGCGAAGTGGTTCGCCGACGGCACGCTCAACGTCGCCGAGAACTGCCTCGACCGGCACGTCCGCGCGGGCAACGGCGACCGGGTGGCGATCCACTTCGAGGGCGCTCCCGGGGACACCCGACGCATCACCTACGCCGAGCTGACCGCCGACGTGCAGCGCGCCGCGAACATGCTCACCGACCTCGGCGTCGGGCAGGGCGACCGCGTCGTCGTCTACCTCCCCCTCATCCCCGAGGCCGTCGTCACGATGCTCGCCGTCGCCCGCATCGGCGCCGTGCACTCGGTCGTGTTCGGTGGCTTCAGCGCGGAGAGCCTCCGCGCCCGCATCGAGGACGCCGGCGCGAAGCTCGTCGTCACGGCCGACGGCGGCTGGCGCCGTGGCGCGGTCTCCGCGCTCAAGCCCGCGGTCGACGAGGCACTCGAGGGCGAGGGCACCGACAGCGTCGAGCACGTCCTCGTCGTCAAGCGCGGCGGCAACGACATCGCCTGGAACGAGCGCGACCTCTGGTGGCACGACGAACTGGCGAAGGCGGACCCCACCCACGAGGCGCAGGCCTTCCCCGCCGAGACGCCCCTCTTCATCCTCTACACCTCGGGCACGACCGGGAAGCCGAAGGGCATCGTGCACACCTCCGGCGGGTACCTGACCCAGGCGGCGTACACGCACAAGAACGTGTTCGACATGCACCCGGAGAAGGACGTCTACTGGTGCACCGCCGACATCGGCTGGATCACCGGGCACTCCTACGTCGTCTACGGCCCCCTCGCGAACGGCGTCACGCAGGTGCTCTACGAGGGCACCCCGGACGAGCCGAAGCCCGGCCGCTGGTGGGACATCGTCGACGCGTACGGCGTCACGGTCCTCTACACCGCGCCGACCGCGGTCCGCGCCGCGATGAAGGCCGGCCGCGCGGTCCCGGAGGCCCGCAGCCTCGAGACCCTCCGCCTGCTCGGCAGCGTCGGCGAACCGATCAACCCCGAGGCGTGGAACTGGTACCGCCAGGTCATCGGCCACGACCGCACGCCCATCGTCGACACGTGGTGGCAGACCGAGACCGGCGCGATCATGATCTCCGCGCTGCCCGGCGTCACGAAGCTCAAGCCCGGAGCCGCCCAGACACCGCTGCCGGGCATCGTCGCCGAGATCGTCGACGACGACGGCCACCGCGCCGACCCCGGCGAGAGCGGCTACCTCACCATCACCGAACCGTGGCCGTCGATGGCGCGCGGCATCTGGGGCGACCCGGACCGCTTCGTCGAGACCTACTGGTCACGGTTCCCCGGTCGGTACTTCGCAGGTGACGGCGCCCGGCTCGACGGCCAGGGCGATATCTGGATACAGGGCCGCGTCGACGACGTCATGAACGTGTCGGGACACCGCCTCTCGACGGCCGAGATCGAGTCGGCCCTCGTCGGGCACGAGGGCGTTGCCGAGGCCGCGGTCGTCGGTGCCGCCGACGAGACGACCGGGCAGGCGGTCGTCGCCTACGTCATCCTCACGTCGGAGGCGGCAGCCGACGTCGACCGCGAGTCCGCGGCCGCGGAGCTCCGGAACTGGGTGGGCAAGCGCATCGGCGCGATCGCGAAGCCCCGGCAGGTGGTGATCGTGCCCGAGCTGCCGAAGACACGCTCCGGCAAGATCATGCGTCGCCTGCTCCGCGACGCGGCCGAGGGCCGTCGCATCGGCGACACGACCACGCTGGCGGACCCGACGATCATGGCGACCATCTCGGAACTCATGTAGCAGGGACGACGCGAGCCGCGCCTCCCGTCCGATCGGACTGGAGGCGCGGCTCGCGTGACGTGCGCTGCTGACGGTCCGTCAGTCGGTGAGTTCCACCACCAGCTCGACCTCGACCGGCGCGTCCAGCGGGAGCACGGCGACGCCCACCGCGCTCCGCGCGTGGACGCCGGCGTCACCGAACACGTCGCCGACGAGCGTCGATGCGCCGTTCGCGACACCCGGCTGCCCGGTGAAGGACGCGTCGGACGCGACGAACACCGTGACCTTGACGACGCGCGCGACCCGGTCGAGCGAACCGGCGACCGACTCGACGGCGGCGAGGGCGTTGAGTGCCGCCACCCGCGCCTGGGCCGTGGCGGTCTCGGCGTCGACCGTGCCGCCCACCTTGCCGGTGACCGGCAGCGAACCGTCCACGAACGGCAGCTGACCGGCCGTGTAGACGTACCGGCCGGTGACGACGGCGGGCACGTAAGCCGCGACGGGGGCCGCGACCGCCGGCAGGGCCAGCCCGAGCTCGGCGAGCCGGTCGGCGACGGTCATGCGTCGGCCTTCGGGCGCTTCAGGTAGGCGACGAGTCCGCCCTCGGGGCCGGTGACGACCTGGACGAGTTCCCACCCCTCGTCACCGAAGTTGTTGAGGATGGCGGTGGTGTTGTGGATGATCAACGGGGTCGTGAGGTATTCCCAGCGAGTCATGGAGATCCTTACCAGCCTTTCAGTCGGCGGTGTCGTTTAGGCTGCATCCTATGTCTGCCCAGAAGACGTCTGCCTCGCGGACCAAGCCCGTCTCTGCAGTCGGCGCCTTCGTCGGTTTCGTCGGTTTCAGCGTGCTCGCCGGTCTGCTCGTCACGATCGGTGTCACCCCGGCCATCGCGGTCGCCGGTGTCACGACGACGTCGACGATCGGCGTGTTCGAGTCGCTGCCGGAGTACATCGAGATCGGTGACCTCCCGCAGCGCAACGAGCTGTACGCGTACCAGGGCGGCAAGAGCGTGCACTTCGCGACGGTCTACGACCAGAACCGTCAGGAGCTGAAGTTCGACCAGATCAGCGACCAGCTGAAGAACGCGGCGATCGACGGCGAGGACAAGCGCTTCTACGACCACGGCGGCGTCGACATGACCTCGCTCGTCCGTGCGGGCGTGGGCTCCCTCGCGGGCGGCCTCGGCGAGTCGGGCGGTGGGTCGACGCTGACCATGCAGCTCGTCCGCAACATCAAGATGAACCAGGCGCTCGAGCTCACCACTCCGGAAGAGCGTCTCAAGGCGTACAACGACGCGGTCGAGCAAACCATCCCCCGCAAGCTCGAGGAGATGAAGCTCGCGATCGGGCTCGCGAAGAAGTACACCCACAAGGAGATCCTCACCGGATACCTCAACATCGCGTACTTCGGCGACCAGACCTACGGCGTGCAGGCCGCCGCGCAGCACTACTACAACAAGAGCGCGACCGACCTGACCCCGGCCGAGGCCGCCTCGATCCTCGCGATCGTGCAGTCGCCGAACACGCGCAACCTGTCGAACCCGAAGTACTACGACGCCAACGTCGCTCGCCGCAACGTCATCCTCAAGTCGATGTACGCGCAGAAGCACCTGACGAAGGCCGAGTACGACGAAGCCGTCAAGTCGAACCCGAAGGACTACGTCCACCTGACGCAGCCGTCCCAGGGCTGCAAGGCCTCGGTCGGCGACGGCTCGCAGTTCTTCTGCGACTACGCCGTGCAGGTCGTCAAGGAGATGTCGCAGCTCGGCGCCACGCAGAAGGAGCGTGACGCCGCCTGGCGCAACGGCGGCTACAAGATCCAGACGACGCTCGACATCGACGCCAACGCGCAGCAGAAGCAGGTGCTCAACACCTACGACAACAAGGCCGAGACGAACTTCAAGCTCGGCGCAGCGCTCGACTCGGTCGAGGTCGGCACGGGTCGCATCCTGACGATGGCGCAGAACAAGGACTACGACCAGTCGCTGCAGTCCCCGCCGACGTCGACGTCGATCAACTACAGCGTCGACAAGAAGTACGGCGGCGGCATCGGCTTCCAGGTCGGGTCGACCTACAAGCTCTTCACGCTGCTGCAGTGGCTCAAGGCCGGCCACGGCCTCAACGAGACCGTGAACGGGACGCCGCACAACACCGCCGTCTGGCAGCACTGTGGCGAACCGAGCTACACGAACTGGGCGCCGAAGAACGACTCCGCGGGTGAGAACGGCAACTACACCGTCGCCCGTGCGACCGCGCTGTCGGTGAACGCAGCGTTCGCCTCGATGGCCGCCAAGCTCGACCTCTGCGACATCAAGCAGACCGCGCAGGACCTCGGCGTGCACTCCGGTGACGACAAGACCGAGCTCAACTCGTACCCGTCGTCCATCCTCGGCACGAACAACATCGCGCCGCTGACGATGGCCGCCGCGTACGCCGGTGTCGCCAACAACGGCACCTTCTGCGAGCCCATCGCGATCGACAACGTCACCAACGCCGAGGGCAAGAGCCTCGGCGGCCAGCCGAAGGCCTGCAAGCAGGTCCTCGACCCCTCGGTCGCGCAGACCGCGGTGTACGCGATGAAGGGCACGATCTCCGGCGGTACCGCGGTCGGTGCCCAGACCTACGACGGCACCCAGCTGTTCGGCAAGACGGGCACCACCGACGACGCCGACCAGATCTGGCTCGTCGGGTCGAGCACCCGCGTCGCCACGGCCTACTGGCAGGGCAACACCGACGGTGGCAAGAACAACCTCCGTCACTACGGCAACGGTGTCAGCGGCACCTACGCGAGCGCCCGTGCGGACGTCTGGCGGCAGGCGCAGACCCCGATGAACGCGCTGTACCCGGCAGGTGCCTTCACGGACCCGTCGTCCTCGGCCCTGCGCGGCAACGCGAAGGCCGTCCCGGACGTGACCGGCAAGACCGCTGCCGAGGCGAAGGCCGCGATCGCCGGCGCCGGGTTCACCTACGTGGACGGCGGCGCGCAGCCGGGCTCCGCGAAGGCCGGCACCGTCTCGTCGACCTCGCCGTCGGCGAACTCGCTGCTCTCGAGCGGTTCGAGCGTCACCGTCTACACCTCCGACGGCTCGCAGATCGTCATGCCCGCGATCGCCGGAGCAACGCTGGACACGGCACGGTCGAAGCTCAACGAGCTCGGGTTCTCGAACGTGAGCATCTCCGACTCGTACGTCAAGGGCGGCGCCGGCAAGACGTGCCGTGTGGCGTCGGTCGACCCGGGCGTGCACGCCGCGGCGAGCAAGGACTCCGCGGTGACGCTGACCCTCTACGGCGACAAGAACGGCAAGGCGCCCAAGGACTGCAAGTGAGTCGCGGTCGCGCTGCGCTGGGGGTCATCGCAGCGGGTGCGGCCGTCGGTGCCGCGTCGGCGGCCTGGGGCACGCTCGTCGAGCGACGTCGGTTCGGCATCCGGTGGGAGACCATCCCGGTGCTCCCGCCGGGGTCGCGCGACGTCACCGTGCTGCACCTGTCCGACATCCACATGGCGCCGTGGCAGGCCGACAAGCAGCAGTGGCTGCGTGACCTGAGCCTCGTCGAGCCCGACTTCATCGTCAACACCGGCGACAACCTCGGGCACCCCACGGCCAACGCTGCGGTGGAGTACGCGCTCGAGCCGTTCCGCGGCGTCCCCGGCGCGTTCGCGTACGGGTCGAACGACTTCTACGGGCCGACGCCGCGCAACCCGTTCAAGTACTTCGGCGGCCCGAGCACCCACAAGCACGGCACCCGCCCGGTCGAGCTCGACATCGACCGGCAGACGGCGTTCTTCGAGTCCCTCGGCTGGCTGGACGTGAACGACCAGGCACACGCCATCGAACTCCGCGGATCGCGGTTCGAGCTCTTCGGGACGTCGGACGCCCACCGCGACTGGGACCGGCTCGACCTGCTGCCGACCAACGTCGACGAGATGCGCGGCGACGTGCCCTGGTCGGAGGACGAGGACGGCCCCTCCCCCGTCGCCCTCGGCATCACCCACGCGCCGTACCGCCGGGTGCTCGACGCCTTCGTCACCCAGGGCGCCGACGTCATCTTCGCCGGGCACACCCACGGCGGCCAGGTCCAGGTCCCCGGCGTGGGTGCCCTCGTCACGAACTGCGACCTGCCGCGTCGGTACGTCAGCGGGCTGCACAAGTGGCAGCACCGTGGGCACTGGTCGTGGCTCGAGGTCTCTGCGGGCCTCGGCACGTCGATCTACGCGCCGGTCCGGTTCGCCTGCCGACCCGAGGCCGTCGTGGTCACCCTGACCGCCCGCACGGACTGAACACGACGCGCCCGGGAGTTCGCCGGATGGTCACGACCACCCCCGATCATCGGATAGACTTCTGGGGTTGCTCCGGTACGGAGTGACCACACCGCGGGGTGTGGCGCAGCTTGGTAGCGCGCCTCGTTCGGGACGAGGAGGTCGCAGGTTCAAATCCTGTCACCCCGACACTGTGTTGAGACAGTACGAAGAAGGCCCTGGTTCTCCGGAACCAGGGCCTTCTGCTCTTCCCGTCGGTGCAGTGTGCACGTCGGTGCAGTGTGCACGTCGGTGCAGTGTGCACGTCGGTGCAGTGTGCACGACGACACATCTCGCGGGCTGAGCACCGGCGCGGACGTCGCAACTGCGTAGCGTGATGCCCCATGAACCGGTGTGAGCGACGACACCTGCCCCGGCTCGTGGCGCAGGGCGGGATCGCGGCCGTCGGGACAGGGCTGTTGTCCGCAGCGTGGGCCTTCGTGTCCAACATCTTCGCGACAGATCCCTCCGGCCCGAACGGTGACGGCCGACCCGTCTGGGGTCTGGTGCTCTGTTGGGTCTCGACCGTTGCGCTCCTCGTCCTGCTGCGCCGTGCACCGCGGACGACCTTCGTGGCGGCTCTGGTCGCCGCATCGCTCGTCGCGGTGGTCACCTCCTCGATCTACGGCACGCTCACGGCGATCGTGCTCCTCGGCGCAGAGGATGCGCGAAATGCGCTGCAGCTCATCGTCAGCCTGGGGGCTGGTGGCGTCGGTCCACTCGTGATCGTGGTCGGGCTGCTCCTCGTGCGAGCGCGGACGCGGCGGGTCGGCGTCGCCGTGGCGCTCGTGTTGAGCTCGACGCCGCTGTGGTTCGCGCTCCTCCGCTTCCTCGACGTGCGCGACTGCGACTGACCGTGGGTGCTGTCCACGACCGAGCCGAGGACGCTGTGACAGCGCGGTGCCGCATCGCCGCCGTCCTCGCGTTCCTCGCGGCCCTCGTCCTGAGCTCCGCGAACGCCTGGACGGTCGGGCGGTTCATGCCGTACTCCGACGGTCGGACGGGCCTGCTGCCGCAGCTGTTCCTCCCGGTGGTCCTCTGCTCGATGCTCTCCGTGATCTTCGGCGCACTGGTGACCCGCTCGACCGTGTCGCACTGTCGACGGTGGGCGACGATCGGGTCGCTGTGCGTGGTCGTTCCGGCCGCCGTGCCGTTCGGCGGGATGACGCTCTTCGCGGTGCTGAGCATCCCGACGAGTCCGAACCCTGTCGGGTCGGTGGTGACCGCGGCGAGCCCGGTCGTCTCCGCCGCGACAGTGGTCGTCCTCACCGCGCTCCTCGGTCGCCCGATGTCGCTTTGGCTGCGGTGCTGTGGCCTCGTCGTCGTCTCCGCCGTTCCCGTCCTCCTCGCAGTCGCGCGAGTGCTCCTCGTTCCGTGACCGGGTACCCTGACCGTGTCATGCACCATCCGAGCGACCCCCTCACCGCGATAGCCGAACAGATCCAGGCTCGGTTCCCCGAACTGGCCACGGACCCGGACCTGGCGCAGAGCCTCGAGGACAACGTCGCCTCGATGATCCGTGAGGCCCACGCCCGCTACGCCGCGGGCGACGGCTCCAGCATCGTGAGCGACGCGTTCCTCGACCCCGAGCACCTCGCGACGGGCACCCTGCACGCCGAGCAGTCGCAGCACCCCGCCGGAGCGATGCTCGCAGCGGAGATGCTCTTCGACGCGTACCTGCCGGTCTTCGTCGAGGAGGTCGGTGCCGTCGACGTCCCCGACGTCCTGCGAGCCACCCGCGCGCTCCACGCGGGCATCTGGAACCGGTTCCCCGCCGGCGCCATCGCTTACACCGAAGCGCTCCGGCAGCGGGCGAGCAGCGCGCACCTGGACTCACGGACGCAGATCGCCCGAGACCTCCACGACCGGATCGCCCACGCGATCATCGCTGGGGTGCAGCGGGTCGACCTCGTCCTCTTCACGGATCCGCCGGCGCCGACGAGGGTCGGACACCTCGAGGATGCGGCACGACTCCTCCGCGACGCGCTCGGCGAAGTGCAGGACCTCGCGGTCGCCCTGCACGCCCGGGTCGGTGACGACCTCCTCGACTCCGCGCTGGCACGCCACGCGGCGGACCTCTTCCCCGAGGACGCATCGATCTCGATCAGCTCGTACGGGACACCCGTGGCGATGCCGAGCTGGAAGTCCGAGGAGGCCCTGACGATCCTGCTGGAGGCGCTGACGAACTGGCGCAAGCACGCGCGGGACTCGACCGCGACCGTCCACTTCGAGTGGTCCGACACCGCCGTCACCGTCACCGTCTCGGACGACGGACCGGGCTTCGACGACACCGAGGAGCGCAGGGGCCGGTTGGGGCGCCGGACGATGCAGGAGCGAGCCGGGTTGATCGGCGCCCGGTTCGCGATCACGAGCCGACCGGGCGACGGGACCACCGTCGCGCTCATCGTCCCGATCGGCGGCGTGTGACCGGCTTCGGTGTGGTCCACGTCGCGATCGTCGACGACCACGACCTGTTCCGCGAAGGCCTCGCGGCGATCCTCGGCGCACGGTCCGGGTTGCGGGTCGTGGCGCACGGCGCTCGCCCGGCGGACGTCCTCGCCACGACGGAGGCCGTGGCCATCGACGTACTGCTCCTCGACGTCGAACTCGACGGGCCGCCCGCTCGGACCACGATCGCATCACTGCGCCGGACGCGTCCGGACATCGCGGTCATCGTGCTGACGATGCACCGCGACGCGGTCCTCCGCCGCACGCTCCTCGCGGCGGGTGCGACCGACTTCCTCACCAAGACCACGCCGAGCAGTGAACTCGTCGAGCGGATCATCCGGGCGGCGTCCGACCGTCCGCCCACGTCGTCGACGGCGGAGACGCAGTCCGACACGGGGACGGCCGCCCTGTTGAGCGACCGCGAGCTCGAGGTCCTCCGGCTCATCACGCGCGCCCGTACCAACGCCGAGATCGCCGCCGAACTCGGCATCGCCATCGGGACGGTCAAACGACACGTCTACAACGTCTTCCGCAAGCTCGAGGTCAGCTCCCGCGTCGCCGCGATCTCCGCCGCGACACGGCTCGGCCTGCTCGACTGAGCGCCCGCTCGGACGGGCTAGACCGACGCGCCCTCCCCCGCAGCCACGAGCCGCCCCTCCGCGTGCAGCCCCGCCACCACGTCGAGCGCCTGGTGCCGGTACCGCGCCTGGGCCGCGCCAGGAGCGACGATCACGCCGTTCGCCCCGGTCGAGGCCACGAGGGCGTTGATCTTCGCCGCGACCTCGTCCGCGGTGCCGTACGCCTGACGCTCGGTCCGTGCCTGGATGAACCGCCGCTCGAGGTCACTGAACTCGTACGCGCGGGCCTCCTCCATGGACACCGGCTCGGGCTTCGCGCCCTGCCGCATCCGGATGAACGAGATCATGCCCGGGGCACTCTGCTCGTCGATCACGGCGGGGTCCTCGTCGGTGACGACCTGCACGCCGATCAGCGCGTTCGGGGTCTGCCGGAAGCGCGACGGCCGGAAGGAGTCACGGTAGAGCGCGAGCGCGGCCTCGGTGTTGTCCGACGCGAAGTGGTGCGCGAAGGCGAACGAGACGCCGAGGGCACCGGCGACCTGCGCGCTGTACCCGGAGGACCCGAGCAGCCAGAACTCCGGCACGTCGCCGTAGCCCGGCACCGCTTGGATCCTGGCGAGGGGGTTCGCGGGGTCCATCCCGGTGAAGAAGCCGATCAGGTCGGCCAGCCGGTCGGGGAAGTCGTCGACGTCGAGCCGGTCGGTGCGGCGCAGCGCCATCGCGGTCGCGCCGTCGGTGCCCGGGGCACGCCCGAGGCCGAGGTCGACCCGGTCGCCGTAGAGCGCACGGAGCGTGCCGAACTGCTCGGCGATGACGAGCGGCGCGTGGTTCGGCAGCATGACACCGCCGGAACCGATCCGGATGGTGGACGTCGCGGCACCCACGGCGCTGAGCAGCACCGCCGGCGCGGAGGACGTGATCCCCGGCATGCCGTGGTGCTCGGCGACCCAGAAGCGCTCGTAGCCGAGCTTCTCGGCGTGCACCGCCATGTCGATGGAGCCCTGCAGGGCTTCGGTGTTGGACTGACCGTACTCGCGGGTCGCCAGGTCGAGGACGGACAGGTGCACGGATGCGTCGCTCATGCAGTCGCCAACGCCACCCGGCCGACGTGCATTCCGCACCGTGTGCGGGCCTGGAGGCGCGGGTCGGCGCCGACCCGCGCCTCCAGGCCGGCAGACGGTCGCGTCTGCACGAGGCGGGCCGGCGGACCTGTCAGTCGCCGTCGAGGCGTCCGCCGGACTCCGTGAGGTAGCAGTTGGCGCAGAGCGACTCGTAGGTGACGTCCACGCCGTCGATCGCGACCTGCGATCCGTCGAAGACGAACCGTCCGTCGACCTTGCGGGCGTTGAAGACCGCCTTGCGGCCGCAGCGGCAGATCGTCTTGAGTTCCTCGAGCGAGTGCGCGACCTCGAGCAGGCGGGCGCTGCCGGGGAACGCCTCGGTGCGGAAGTCCGTCCGGATGCCGTACGTGATGACCGGCACCTCGTCGAGGACGGCGATGCGCAGCAGGTCGTCGACCTGGCGGGGCGTGAGGAACTGCGCCTCGTCGACGAGCACGCAGCTGACCGGCCGGACCATGCCGTCGAGCCGGTCCGACTCGGGGTCGGTGGCACCGGCCTCGGTGACCGCCGCGCGGACGTCGGCGTCGGGCGTGAACACGATGTCGACGGTGCGGGTCACCCCGAGCCGCGAGACGATCTCACGGTCGCCCTTGGTGTCGACCGACGGCTTCGCGAGGAGCACCCGGTGACCGCGTTCCTCGTAGTTGTAGGCCGCCTGCAGGAGCCCGGTGCTCTTGCCGCTGTTCATGGCGCCGTAGCGGAAGTAGAGCTTCGCCACTACGCGAGGAACCCGTCCTCGGCCGCACGACGGATGAGGTCGGACTTCTTGGACGCGGGCCGGCCGACCTTGCTGTACTTCTCGCGCACGCGGCGCAGGTAGGTCTTCGCCGTCTCGTACTGCACGTTCATCTGCGCGGCGACCTCGTTCGTCGAGTAGCCCGACACGTACAGGCGCAGCGCTTCCTCTTCGCCGTGGCTGAGCTTCGGCCGCTGGTGCGCGTTCGCCCCGGTCGGCAGCGGCCGCCAGTCGCGCTGCGGCGGGGTGTCCCGCGCGACGCCCATGATCTCGCGCGCGACGTCCATGACCTCGCGCATGGGGAGCGACTTCGACAGGAAGGCGGCGGCGCCGGCGGCGAGGGCACGGTCGCGGGACTCTCGGCTGTCGACGCTCGACAGGACGATGACCTTGGCCCCGGCGGCACGGCAGGTGCGCACGCGGGCCTCGATCGAGACCGGTTCCTTGAGCTGGAAGTCGAGGAACACCAGGTCGGTCGGGAAGTTCTCGCTGTGCACCATCTCGAGCCACGTGTGGGCCGTCAGCGCGAGGTCGAAGTCGAACGCGTTCACCGCGATCCAGCTCGACAGGCTGTCCAACAGCACCTCGTGGTCGTCGAGGATCGCCAGCCGCACGCGTCGTGTCCCCGGGTTCGGGACGGCGGGCGCACCATCCGTGATCCGGCTCGGGTCAGTGCTGGTCATACGAGAACCTTAGTGCGAGGGCGGAGGGTCGGACCGCGACGTCCAGATCGGGGAACGTCACGCGGAGGACCGCGAAGTAGGGGTCGAAGGTGCGGTGGATGCCGACGTCGGAATCGGCGACGGCGAGGTCGATCGCGACGGTCACGCCGCGGCCGGTCGCGGGCGGCTGCGCGGTGCCGGTGGTCCGCTCGTCGCCGCCTGCGCCTCCGTCCGAGTCGCCGATCGCCCCGTCGTCCGTCCCCGTCCGTCGGATCGTGGCGCGGAACCCGGCGGGGTCGACCGTGGAGGCACGCAGTGCGGCCCGCAGGAACGTCCGGACGACGGTGCGCTGGTCGGCGTCGAGGGTGGCGATGAGCCCGTCGGGGTCGTCGACGACGGCGTCGGTGCCCCCGTCGGTGCGGACGGCCTGCTCGAACCAGGTCCGGTCGGCGTCGGCCACCATCGAGCGCCGGATGCCGTCGGCGATCGACCGGGCCCGGGCGCGGTCGGCGTCGGTGATGACCTCGCGCGTGCGGAGCTCGGCGAAGAAGGGTGCGACGTCGCGGGCGAGGATCGTCGAGCGGTCCTGCTGCACGCTGGCGTCGATGCCGTCGCGCTCCGCACGCTCGACCGAGTAGGACCCGGCCCGGATCTGCACGCGCTCGGCGAGCCCGGCGAACGTCCACGCGAACACCGCCGAGGCCGCGGTGAGCACGAGCGTCGGCGCTGCCGCCAGGAACGCCGCGACCCCGATCGGGACGTGGTGCGGGAACGCCCACGCCACGATGCCCCACGAGACCCCGGTGACGACCGCGAGCAGCAGGCCGCCCAGGGCCAGGTCCGTCCAGGGGCGGTACGGCGCCGTCATCACGATGCCGGTCGCGGCCAGCAGGGACATGAAGTCGTTCAGTGCGCTGCGGTCCGGGCCCCACTGGGCGGCGACGCTCGTGATCGTCGCCGCGGCGAGGAGCAGCACGTGCACCACGAACGCCCAGCGCGGGAACGGTGCGCGGAACGGACTCGACGCGACGAACACGACCGCTCCGGAGGCCGCGACGAGCAGCACGGTGAGGGCGCTCAGGGTGGGGCTGCCGACGACGTCCCGGTCGAAGACGGACACGAACAGCGCCCACAGCACACCGCAGGCGCCGAGCACGATCGCCAGCGGGCGGGACCCCATCGCGCCGAGCGGGTCGTACTGCTGCGCGGTGCGGCCGGCGTCGCGGGCGGGACCGGGGCGCGTCACCGACCGACCTCGGACCCGGCGTTCGGCACCGGGGTCGTCCCGGTGACCGCACCGTACGGCACGGACATCATGACGCTCGTCCCCGAGCCCGGTGACGACCACACCTGCACGTCGCCGCCGACCCGGCCGATCCGCTCCCGCACGGATCCGCGCAGGCCCATCCGGTCGGGGCTCGTCGTGGACTCGTCGAAACCGCGCCCGTCGTCGACCACCATGACCGTGCACGCCACCCCGTCGTCGAACACGCTCACCTCGGCCGCGTCGGTGCCCGCGTGCTTCCGGACGTTCGCCAGGCACTGGCCGACGGCACGGAGGATCGCCGTCATCGCCGCCTGGTCCAACCGGACGAGGGCCGCGGGGTCACCGGTGACGG
Organism: Curtobacterium sp. C2H10; assembly: GCF_025407985.1. Classification (NCBI taxonomy): domain Bacteria; kingdom Bacillati; phylum Actinomycetota; class Actinomycetes; order Micrococcales; family Microbacteriaceae; genus Curtobacterium; species Curtobacterium sp. C2H10. Next base: position 14,821 of record NZ_JABXGF010000058.1, read on the forward strand.
TCACCGTGAGTCCGAGCGCCCGGTGGTCGTCGACCATCTGCTCGAACGCGCGCACCGCGGCACCGGGTTCGGCGCGGGCCGGGCGGGCCCCAGGCGCGAGCCACTCCTTGCCCGTGAGCATCGCGACGTCCGCCTCGACCGTGCGGGCGAGCTGCGGGTCCATCGGGCCGTCGGGCGCGAGGGCGATCGCACCGAGGTGGTTGAGGACCGTGTCGTGCAGGATGGCCGCCGCCTCGGCCTCGACCCCGGCGCGGTACGCGGAGACGTGCTCCTCGCGCGCAGAACGGAGCAGCTCGGGCTGCACACGCTCGGAGCGGGCGGTGTTGCGGCTCGTGATGAGCACGAGGGCGATGACGAACGCGAGCGTCACCCACGCGAGCACGAGGGGGTGCGTGGGACCGCCCGCCTGCGCGATCGCGATCGACGTCGCGACCCGACCGACCAGGAACCCGGCGATCGACCACAGTGCCACCCGCCCCGCGACCGCGCCGGCACCGCCCACCAGCACGAGCGGGATGATCGACAGGGAGAGCAGGTACGAGGCGACCCACCCGGCGGGGACCTCGCGTTGCACGACCACGGCGAACCACCACGCGCACACCCCGCCGACGACGAGGAACGCGACGGCCGACCGCCACGTGCCGAACTGCACGTGGACGGCGATCATGCCGAGCATCGGGACCAGCGCCAGCACGGCACCGATCACCCGGACGTCCGGTTCGGCCAGGCGGTAGAGCACCAGGGCGATCGCGGCGGCGGCGAGCGAACCGATCGCCGCGGCGTGGAAGGCCCGCACGGTCGACCACGCGTTCACTCGCGGAGCGAGGTGCGTGGGGATGCCGAGCACGGGTGGGGGTCCTTCCGGACGTGGGGGAACGCCGCCCACGATCCAACCACGGTTGGTGCGACCGTGTACCCCGATTGTCGGAGTGATCGGCGACCCGCTCGATGATACCGGCACGCGGGTGTTCCCGGTGTCCCCCGAACGCGGACCGACGCCCTCGTGCCCGAAGCCCGTCAGAAGAGCGTCGGCACGACCGGTGCAGCGCGTGGGACCAGGCGCTGGTCGAACCCCGGGTCGGCGCGCTTGAGCGGCGAGGACGTCGGACGGGACTGCTCCTCGAACGGCGACGGTCCGGAGATCGCTCCCGCCGGCGTCGCGGGCGCTGCCCCCGGGTCGCTCAGCCGGTTCGAGAACCCCATCGAGCCGGTCGCCGGATCGACGTGGCCGAGCCCCATGCCGTGCGCGCGCAGGATCGGGCGGACCCGCTCCGACAACCAGCGCCGGTAGTCCTTCGGCGCGAAGGTGTTGTCGAGGTACATCGACCGGTACCGCTCGACGAGGTCCGGCCGGGTGCGCTGGAGCCACGCGAACCACCAGGGCTTCACGCCGGGACGCAGGTGGAGTGCGGAGTACATGACGCTCGACGCCCCAGCGGCCGCGGCTCGCCCGACGGCGTCGTCGAGGTGGGCACGGGTGTCGGTGATGTACGGCAGGACGGGCATGAGGAACACGGAGCACGTCAGGCCCGCGTCACGGATGGCCCGGACCGTCGCCAGGCGCGCCGCCGTCGTCGGGGTGCCTGGCTCGACCTGCTGCTGGAGTTCGTCGTCGTAGACCGCGATCGACATCGCCAGGTCGACCGGCACCGACCGCGCGGCCTCGACCAGCAACGGGATGTCGCGGCGCAGCAGGGTGCCCTTCGTCAGGACGCTGAACGGCGTGCCCGAGTCGGCCAGGGCACGGATCACACCGGGCATCAGCCGGTACTTGCCCTCGGCCCGCTGGTACGGGTCGGTGTTCGTGCCGAGCGCGACCGGGTGTCGGTCCCAGCTCGGCTTCGTGAGCTCGCGGTGCAGGACGTCGGCCACGTTGGTCTTCACGACGATCTGCTGGTCGAAGTCCGCTCCCCCGTCGAACTCGAGGTAGGTGTGCGTCGGGCGGGCGAAGCAGTACACGCACGCGTGGCTGCAGCCCCGGTACGGGTTGATCGTCCACCCGTACGTCCCGCCGCCGTCCGCGCTCGGGACGCGGTTCAGCGCGCTCTTGGCCAGGACCTCGTGGAAGGTGACACCCGCGAACTCCGGCGTCGTCACGCTCCGGACGAACCCGCTGTTCGACTCGAGCCCGGGGAGCGCATCGCTCCGCGAGGCATCGATCGCCTGCCCACTCCACCGCATGCAGTCATTCGAACACACGTTCGAACGACATGCAAGCGGGGTCGGCTCAGTGGTGGAGTCCGAGCACCTTCGCCGTGCGCTCGAGCGTCGCGTCGGCGAGCTCCGCGTCGGACCCGAGGTCCTGCCCGTAGGTGGGCACCATCACGCGGACCGCGGCTTCCCAGCGGTCCCAGCGGTCCGGGAAGCACTTCCGGAGCAGGCCGAGCATGATCGGCACCGCGGTGGACGCCCCCGGGCTCGCACCGAGCAGGCCGGCGATCGAGCCGTCGGCCGAGGTGATGACCTCGGTGCCGAACTGCAGGACGCCGCCCTTGTCCTTGTCTGGCTTGATGACCTGCACACGCTGTCCGGCGGTGATCCGGTGCCAGTTGCCCGGCTCGGCGCTCGGCATGAAGTCGCGCAGGGCGTCGAACTTCGTCTGCTTCGAGGCGAGGAGCTGCCCGATCAGGTAGCGCACCAGGTCGAAGTTGGAGAACGCGACGCTCAGCATCGGCCGGAGGTTGTGCGGCCGGATCGACTTCACGAGGTCGAAGAGCGAGCCCTGCTTGAGGAACTTCGGGCTGAAGCCCGCGTACGGCCCGAACATGAGCGAGGCGTTGCCGTCGACGATCCGGGTGTCGAGGTGCGGGACGGACATCGGCGGTGCACCGACGCTGGCCTTGCCGTAGACCTTCGCCGAGTGCTTCTGCACCACCTCGGGGTCGTCGGTGCGGAGGAACTCACCGGAGACCGGGAACCCGCCGTACCCGCGGATCTCCGGGATGCCGGACTTCTGCAGCAGGTGGAGGGCCCCGCCCCCGGCGCCGACGAAGACGAACTTCGCCGCGATGCGCTGGGTCGACCGACCGATCTCGTTGCGGACGTCGAGCACCCAGCCTTCGCTGACGGTCGAACGCGTGAGCTTCGTGACCTGGTGCGACGGCTCGAACTCGACACCGTCGATCTCGAGCTGGTCGAAGAGCTGCCGGGTGAGCGACCCGAAGTCCACGTCGGACCCGGCGGCGGAGTAGGTCGCCGCGATCGGCTGGTCCTTCTTCCGACCCGGGATGAGCGCGGGCGCCCACTTCCGGATCTGCTGCGGGTCGTCGGAGAACTCGAGCCCGGCGAAGAGCGGGTGGTCCTTCATCGCCTCGTACCGCTTGCGCATGTACTCGACGTTGTCGGCACCCCACACGAACGAGATGTGCGGCGTGGGGTTGATGAAGTTCGACGGTTCCGGCAGGTCACCGGTCTCGACGAGGTGGGCCCAGAACTGGCGCGAGACCTGGAACTGCTCGTTGACGGTCACGGCCTTGCTGATGTCGACACGGCCGTCCGACAGCTCCGGCGTGTAGTTCAGCTCACAGAGCGCGGAGTGGCCCGTCCCGGCGTTGTTCCACGGGTTCGAGCTCTCCTGCGCGACGGTGCCGAGGCGCTCGTAGACGCGGATCTTCCAGGTGGGTTCGAGCCGGTGGATGATGGCGCCGAGGGTGGCGCTCATGATCCCTCCCCCGACCAGGACGACGTCGATGGGGTCCACCTGCTTCACTGCCACCCGACAATGCTAGCGGCGTCGGCTGACAAGCCGGGCCGGGAACGCCAGGAGGCGCGGTGCCAGCTGGCAGCGCGCCTCCTGGATCGCACAGGGTTACGCAGCGACCGTCCGGCGCGCGACGATCGCCTCGGCGATCTGCACCGCGTTCAGCGCGGCGCCCTTGCGGAGGTTGTCGTTGCTGACGAAGAGCGCGAGGCCGTGTCCCTCGGGTGCGGACTGGTCCGCACGGATGCGGCCGACGAAGGACGGGTCCTGCCCGGCGGCCTGCAGCGGCGTCGGGACGTCGGCGAGCTCGACCCCGGGTGCGTCGGCGAGGATCTCGGTCGCACGCTCGGGCGACAGCGGGCGCTCGAACTCGGCGTTGACCGAGATGGAGTGGCCCGTGAAGACGGGCACGCGGACGCACGTCCCGGCGACGAGCAGATCGGGCAGCTCGAGGATCTTCCGGCTCTCGTTGCGGAGCTTCTTCTCCTCGTCGGTCTCGCCCAGCCCGTCGTCGACGATGCTGCCCGCGAGCGGGATGACGTCGAACGCGATCGGGCGGACGTACTTGACCGGCTCGGGGAAGGTCACGGCGGAGCCGTCGTGCGTGAGCGCCGCGGTGTCCTGCTCGAGCGCGGCACGCGCCTGGCCGAGCAGCTCCTCGACGCCGGCGAGCCCGGAACCCGAGACCGCCTGGTAGGTGGTGGCGACGAGGCGACGGAGGCCGGCCTCGGTGTCGAGCACCTTGAGGACCGGCATGATCGCCATCGTCGTGCAGTTCGGGTTCGCGATGATGCCCTTCGGCGCATCGTCGATGGCGTGCGGGTTCACCTCGCTCACGACGAGCGGGACGTCCGGGTCCATGCGCCAGGCGCTGGAGTTGTCGACGACGAGGGCGCCCGCGGCGGCGAACTTCGGCGCGAGGGCCCGCGAGGCGGTGGCACCGGCCGAGAACAGCGCGATGTCGATGCCCGACGGATCGGCGGTCTCGGAGTCCTCGACGACGATCTGCTCGCCGCGGAACGGCAGCGTGGTGCCGGCGGACCGGGCACTCGCGAAGAACCGGACGCGCTCGGCCGGGAACGCGCGCTCCTCGAGCAGGCGGCGCATCACGGCGCCGACCTGGCCGGTGGCGCCGACGACGGCGACGGTGAGGGTGCTCATGCGGTACTCCTGACGGGTCAGCGGCCGGTGCCGGCGTAGACGACGGCCTCGGAGTCGGCGTCGAGGCCGAACGCGTTGTGCACCACGCGCATGGCCTCGTTGAGGGTGTCGGCACGGGTGACGACCGAGATGCGGATCTCCGACGTGGAGATCATCTCGATGTTGATCGACGCCTCGTGCAGGGCGCGGAAGAGCGCCGCGGAGACGCCCGCGTTCGTGCGCATGCCGGCGCCGACCAGGGCGAGCTTGCCGATCTGGTCGTCGTACTGGATGCCCTCGTAGCCGATGTCGGCCTTCGCGACCTCGAGCGCGGTCAGGACACCCTGGCCCTGGTCCTTCGGCAGCGTGAACGAGATGTCGGTCCGCCCGGTGACGGCCTCGGACACGTTCTGCACGATCATGTCGATGTTCGCGCCGGCGCGGGCGACGATCGTGAAGATCTCCGCCGCCTTGCCCGGGGTGTCGGGCACGCCGACGACGGTGATCTTGCCCTCGGAGAGGTCTCCGGCGATGCCGGTGATGATCGGTTCTTCCACGGTTTCCCCCTCTGCAGGGTTGTAGACGATGGTTCCCTCGGCGTTGCTGAAGGAGGAGCGGACGTGCAGGGTGACGCCGTGCCGACGGGCGTACTCGACGGCACGGATGTAGAGGACCTTCGCACCGGATGCTGCGAGTTCGAGCATCTCCTCGCTGGTGATGCGGTCGACCTTCTTGGCCTTCGGCACCACGCGCGGGTCGGCGGTGAAGATGCCGTCCACGTCGGTGTAGATCTCGCAGATGTCGGCGTCGAGGGCCGCGGCGAGGGCGACGGCCGTCGTGTCCGAACCGCCGCGACCGAGCGTGGTGATCTCGCCGGTCGTGCGGTTGAAGCCCTGGAACCCGGCGACGATCGCGACGTGCCCGGCGTCGAGTGCCTCGCGCACGCGCTTCGGGGTGACGTCGACGATGCGGGCCTTGCCGTGCTGGGCGTCGGTGAGCATGCCGGCCTGGCTGCCCGTGTACGACGACGCCTCGACCCCGAGGCTCTTGATCGCCATCGCCAGGAGCGCCATCGAGATGCGCTCCCCCGCGGTGAGGAGCATGTCGAGTTCACGTCCGGCGGGGATCGGCGTCACGGAGTGCGCGAGGTCGACGAGCTCGTCGGTGGTGTCGCCCATCGCCGAGACGGCCACGACGACGTCGTTGCCGGCCTTCTTCGTCTGGACGATCCGCTTCGCCACGCGCTTGATGCTCTCGGCGTCCGCGACGGACGATCCACCGAACTTCTGCACGATCAAGGCCACTGGTTGGTACTCCCGGGGACGACGGTTCCGCGACTGTCACGCGGTCTCATGATGGTAGTCGGTGTTTCGAGGATGTTGCGTCAGAGCCGGTGCAGACGCAAGGATCCTGCGCGCTGCTCGGCTCCGGCAGGTCAGCCTCCGACGACCCGACGGCCCTCGAACGCGCGGCCGAGCGTGACCTCGTCGGCGTACTCGAGGTCACCGCCGACGGGCAGCCCGGACGCCAGGCGGGTCGTGCGGATGCCCATCGGGACGAGCAGCCGGCTGAGGTACGTCGCCGTGGCCTCGCCCTCGAGGTTGGGGTCGGTGGCGATGATGACCTCGTCCACCGTGCCGTCCGCCAGTCGTGTCATGAGCTGCTGGATGCGCAGGTCGTCCGGGCCGACGCCGTCGATCGGGCTGATCGCGCCGCCGAGCACGTGGTACAGCCCGCGGAACTCGCGCGTCCGTTCGATCGCGGCGACGTCCTTCGCCTCTTCGACGACGCAGATGACCGCCGGCGACCGGCGCGGGTCACGGCAGATGCTGCACTGCACGTTCTCGGTGACGTTGCCGCAGATCTCGCAGAAGCGGACCCGCTCCTTGACGTCCGCCAGGAGCTCGGACAGCCGGGTGGGGTCGAACGACTCGGTCTGGAGGATGTGGAACGCGATGCGCTGCGCCGACTTCGGTCCGATGCCGGGGAGGCGACCGAACTCGTCGATGAGGTCCTGCACGATGCCGTCGTACATCAGGCGCCTTCCTCGTGGAGGGAGGTCTCCTCGATGAACTGGGCGTTCAGGATCTCACGGACGACGGCCTCGCCGTAGCGGCCCGCGACGGGGGTGCGGCGGACCTGCGGGGCGGGTGCGGCGGGGCGCTGGGCCGGTGCCGGGCGCTGCTGGCTCGGCACGGGGGCGGCGGGCTGCTGCGGCGCGGCGGACTGCTGCGCGTCGGGGTAGGGGTCGCCGTCGCCGTACGGGTCGTCGTCGAGCGGGTAGTCGTCGACGGGGACGTCCGGGCTGCCGCCCGGTGCGGCGGACGGACCGCCGGACGGTGCGGTGGCCGGACCGGTGGACGCCGCGGCGCCCGGGCCACGGTCGGCGTCGGTGTCCGGACTGCCGGGAGG
>NZ_JABXGF010000059.1:0-21295 GCF_025407985.1 Curtobacterium sp. C2H10
ATGCACTTGCGTTGTGCGACCGCGCCGAGCCGCGGCGCGGCCGCGCCCGCGCGGCGCTCAGCGCTTGCGCGGAGCGCCCGTGGAGCCGCGCACCACGAGCTGGGGCACGATGTCGATCGGCCGGAGGACGGCATCGTCGTCGCCGGGCAGGAGCAGGTCCACGCACCGCCGGCCGAGTTCGGCGAAGTCCACCTGCACGGTCGTGAGCGGCGGCCAGAAGTGCTTCGCCTCGGGGATGTCGTCGTAACCGACCACCGACAGGTCCCCGGGGACGTCGAGGCCGTACGAGCGCGCGGCGTGCACCACGCCGAGCGCCATCGCGTCGTTCGAGCAGAAGATCGCGGTGCAGTCCCGCCAGCGCAGGAGCTCCCGGCCGGCGTGGTACCCGAAGTCGGCGGACCAGTCGCCCAGGATCGGCGGGACGACGGGCATGTCGCGGTCGGACATCTCGCGCAGGAAGCCCTGCATCCGGGCGTCCGCCTCGATCCAGTCCTGCGGACCGGCGATGTGCCGGACGTACTCGTGCCCGAGGTCGAGCAGGTGCGCCGTCGCGAGCCGGGCGCCCTCCATCTGGTCGACCCAGAGCGCGGTCGGGTCCTCGCCGACGCTCGAGCGCATCGTGACGTACGGCGTCCGGATCCCGAGCTCCTCGATGAGGTCGAACACCCGCTGCTGCGGCGCGATGACCACGATCCCCTCGACGTCCTGGTCGAGCAGGTGCCCGAGGCCGTCGCGGACGGCGGTGTCGGTCGGCTCGGCGATGTTCGCCGTCGTCACGGAGTACCCGCGGCTGACCGCGGCGTCCTCGATCGCCTGCATCGTCACCGCCGGCCCGTAGTGCGAGCGCTGCGCCGTGAGCACACCGATCGTCCGCGTCCGGCTGGTGACCAGTGCCCGTGCGGCACGGTTCGGCCGGTACTGCAGCTGCTCCATCGCCGCGAGGACACGGTCGCGGGTCTCGGCCCGGATCGCGTCCGAGTTGTTGAGCACCCGAGACACCGTCTGGTGGGACACACCGGCAACCCGCGCGACGTCGCGGATGCTGGGCGACCGCGGTTGCTGTGCCCGCGTCGACGCCATTGCTACTCGTTTCCTGCCCGGGGCCGTGGCACGCCCATGTGCACGTTCACATTCCGAGCCAGATCATTATGCACGCCTCCGGCATCCACGCCACCTGAGTTGTCGTTTCCCGATCCGGTGGGGTACGGTTCACGTCGTATCCGGCATATCGCCCGTACCGGAACGCACAACTGCAGATCGGCCGTCCGCCCGAGGACGGCAGTCGCTCCAGACCTCAGAGAACAGCGACACCCGCAGCGCACCAGCGCTGGGGTGTCGCTGTTCTCTTTTTTGCGTCCACCGAACCCCATCCACCACGAAGGAGTGGTCTTGACCAAGGCCCGCAGACTGACGAGCTTCATCGTCCTGTCGATGACCGGCGGCGTGATCTTCCAGGTCGCGTACATCCGGTTCGTGTTCCTCGCGGACACCGCGCACGCGCTCGACCTCACCATCCAGCGCTACGGCGAGATCACGTCGGTCTTCGGCGCCGTCGCCGTGCTCATGTACTTCTGCGGCGGCTGGTTCGCCGACCGTTTCTCGCCGAAGGCGCTCATCGTGATCGCGCTCGCGGGGATGGGGATCGTCGACCTCTGGCTGTCGACGGTGCCCGGTGAGACCGGGATCGTGGTCGCCCACGTGCTCATGGCCGTCCTCGGCATGGGGCTGTACTGGTCGTCGCTCGTGAAGCTCGTCTCGATGCTCGGGACCGCCGACGAGCAGGGCAGGCTCTTCGGCTGGCTCGAGGGCGTCCGCGGCATCACGTCGACCGTCGTGGGCTTCGTCGGCGCCGCCATCGTCGCCGCCGCGATCGCCGAGACGGGCGGGGTCCTCTGGGTGATGCGCATCTACGGCGTGCTCTGCCTGGTGTTCGCCGTGCTCGTCCTGGTCGTCGTCCGCACCGACCGGGACGCCCTCGGCCAGGTCGGACGGCAGGCCGTGTCGCTCCGGGAGCTCGGGGCCGCCGCCCGCAACAAGTACACCTGGCTCATCGGCTTCTCGATCATGGCGATGTACTGCTTCTACACGCTGCTCGGCTACCTCACGCCGCTGCTGCAGGACGGCTTCGCGGTGCCCGTCGTGCTCCTCGGGGCGATCGGCGTCGTCCGCACGTACGTGTTCCAGATCGTCGGCGGCCCGGTCGGCGGCGTGCTCGTCGACCGGTGGACGAAGTCGTCGCCGGCGTTCCTCCGGTGGGCGTTCGTGGTCGCGGCGATCAGCGCCGTCGGCTTCCTGCTCCTGCCGCACGACCCCGCCCTCGTGTGGATCGCCGTCGTGCTCATGATCGTGATGTGCCTCGCGGTGTTCACCTCGCGCGGCATCTACTGGGCGCAGGTCGGCGAGGTCGAGGTCCCGCTCGCCCAGCGCGGCGGCGTGATCGGGCTCGCCTCGGGCATCGCCTACCTGCCGGACGCCTTCCTCCCCGCCCTCGGCGCGTGGTGGGTCGGCGACCCGGCGAACGGCGTGCCCTCGCAGGGCGGCGGCTACACGACCATGTTCGCCGTCCTCCTCGCTGCCGCCGTCCTCGGCTTCCTGCTCACCACCCTCACCATGCGCGTCCGTGCACGCGAACTGCGGAACCGCCCGGCGCCCGACGTCGTCGTCGCCGCCTGACCCACCTCGAAAGGACCCCTCACCCCATGGACATCCGCGACTTCTCGATGGACCTGTTCTCGCTCGCCGGCAAGCGTGCGATCGTCACCGGCGGCAAATCGGGCCTCGGCCAGGCGTTCTCGCTCGCCCTCGCCAAGGCCGGCGCCGACGTGTTCGTGCCGAGCGTGGTCGACGACGACGGCACGACCCGGGCGCTCGTCGAGGGCGAGGGACGCCGGTACGCGTTCCTCGAGGTCGACCTCACCGCCGCCGACGCCCCGACGCGCATCGTCGACGCGTGCACGGAGCGGCTCGGCGGGGTCGACGTGCTCGTCAACTCGGCGGGCATCTGCCTGCTCGACGACGTCGATGCGTTCGACCGCGCGAAGTGGGACCCGATGATCGCCGTGAACCTCACCGCGCCGTTCGCCCTCGGGCACGCCGTCGCGAAGCACTTCGTCGCGCAGGGCTCGGGCAAGATCATCAACATCGCGTCGCTGTTCGCGTTCCTCGGCGGACAGTGGTCGCCCGCGTACGCCGCCACCAAGCACGGGATCGTCGGCTTCACGAAGGCGTACTGCGACGAGCTGGCGCAGCACAACGTGCAGGTGAACGCGATCGCGCCCGGGTACTTCGCCACGAAGATCACCGAGCAGACCCGGTCGGACCCGGAGACGAACCAGCGCGTGCTCGACCACATCCCGGCCGGACGCTGGGGCGACGTCGCCGACCTCATGGGCGCGACGGTCTTCCTCGCCTCGCACGCATCCGACTACGTGAACGGCCACACCCTCACCGTCGACGGCGGGTACCTCGTCCGCTGACGACGGACAGGAGGCGCGTGACGGCGCCGCCACGCGCCTCCTGGGCACAGACCACCAGACCAGAGCAACGAAACACACCAACGAAGGGCTCACCACCATGATCGACTCGATCGCCACCCTCGACCGGGCCGAGATCCTGCAGCGTCTCGCCGGCATCGTCCGCCCCGAACAGATCGACACGGACGAGCAGCACCTCAAGGACGCCAGCGTCGACCGGTTCAAGAAGTACCAGTCCGTGCACGGCATCCACGACGCCCCGACCCCCGTCGCGATCGTCAACGCCGAGTCGACCGAGGACGTCGCCGCGATCCTGGCGTTCGCGGACGACAACCTCGTCAACATCGTCCCGCGCACCGGTCGCACCGGTACCGAGGGCGGTCTCGAGACGAGCGTCGTCGACACGATCGTGCTCGACTGCTCGCGGATGGACGCCGTCCTGAAGATCGACCCGGAGAACATGCAGGTCACGGTGCAGGCCGGTGTGCCGCTCCAGCGCCTCGAGGACGAGCTCCGCCTACAGGGCCTCACCACCGGCCACTCGCCGCAGTCGAAGCCGCTCGCCCAGTACGGCGGCCTCGTCGCGACTCGCTCGATCGGGCAGTTCTCCACCCTGTACGGCGCGATCGAGGACATGGTCGTCGGGCTCGAGGCCGTGTTCCCCGGCGGGAAGGTCCGTCGCATCAAGGCCGTCCCGCGCCGCTCGGCCGGCCCGGACATCCGCCACGTGGTCATCGGCAACGAGGGTGCGCTGTGCGTCATCACCGAGGTCACCGTCAAGCTCTTCACGTACCAGCCGGAGAACAACGAGTTCCACGGCGCGCTCGTCGACGACATGCGGACGGGCATCGCGATCCTGCGCGAGGTCATCACGAACGGCTTCCACCCCTCGGTCGTGCGGCTGTACTCGCCGGAGGACGCCAACCAGCACTTCTCGCACTTCTCGAAGGACAAGTGCGTCGTGGTCTTCGTCGCCGAGGGGCCCGCCGGCATCGTCCGTGCGACCTCGGAGGAGATCCAGCGCGTCCTCGCCCAGCACCCGCACGAGCAGGTCGACCCCGCGCTCATCGAGGCGTGGTTCGACAACCTCAACTGGGGCCAGGACAAGATCGACGCCGAGAAGGCCGTCATGCTGCGGGACGGGCAGCTCGGCTACACGACCGAGGTCTCGGCGGACTGGTCGGCCGTCGGCGACGTGTACGACGCGGTGATGCGCCGCATCCGCGAGGAGTACCCGTACGCCGGTGACCTGACGATGCTCGGCGGCCACTCGTCGCACAGCTACCAGACCGGCACGAACATGTACTTCGTGTACGACTACCGCATCGACTGCTCGCCCGAGGAGGAGATCGAGAAGTACCACATCCCCCTCAACGCGATCATCGTCGAGGAGGCGCTGCGCCACGGTGGCTCGATGGTCCACCACCACGGTGTCGGCAAGTACCGCACCCCCTGGGTCGAGGAGGAGCACGGCTCGGCGTTCGCGATCATGCAGGGACTCAAGGCGCAGTTCGACCCGAAGGGCATCATGAACAAGGGCACGATCTTCCCGGAGCCGGGCGCGATCCAGCCGGCCGCGGCCGACCCCGACACGACGTTCGGTCGCGCGACGAGCGGGCGCACCGGCGCATGACCAGGTACCTCGTCGGCATCGACAACGGCTCGCAGTCGTCGAAGGTCACGGTCTTCGACGAGCGGGGCGGGGTCGTCGCCGAGGGGCGTGTGCCGCTGCGGCCGAACCACACGCCGGCCCCTGGGGTGGTCGAGCACCCGGACGACGACCTCTGGGACTCGATCGCGGCGGCGTGCCGGATCGCGATGGAGGCGTTCCCGGGCGACCCGTCCGAGATCGTCGGCGTCGGTCTCTGCACGATCCGGTTCTGCCGGGCGGTGCTCCGCGCCGACGGGTCGCTGGCACAGCCGGTCCTGAGCTGGATGGACGCCCGCGTCGGCGCGCCCTTCGTCGCCGAGCAGGACGACGTGGCGTACGTCACGACGTCCTCCGGGTACGTCACGCACCGGCTCACCGGGGCCTTCCGGGACACCGCGGCCAACTACCAGGGCGTCTGGCCGATCGACACCGACACCTGGCGGTGGAGCGAGGACGAAGCGGCGTATGCCGCGACCGGCATGCGACCGGACCAGCTGTTCGAGCTCGTCGCGCCGGGCGAGGTCCTCGGCACCGTCACGGCCGAGGCCGCGGCGGCCACGGGCCTCCCGGTCGGCCTGCCGGTGGTCGCGACGGCCAACGACAAGGCCGTCGAGGCCCTCGGCTGCGGGCTCCTCGACCCGACGACGCTCCTCGTGTCGCTCGGCACGTACATCGCGGGCATGTCGGTCGGCGAGCGGAACATCGACGGGGCGTCCGACTTCTGGACGAACTTCGGCTCGGAGCCGGGCCGCTACCTCTACGAGTCCGGCGGGATCCGTCGCGGCATGTGGACCGTGAGCTGGTTCCGCGACCTGCTCGGGCCGGACTTCGCGGCAGCGGCCGACGCTGCGGGCGAGCGCGCCGAGGACCGACTGGGCCGCGAGGCCACCGACGTCCCCGCGGGATCGGACGGGCTGCTGACCGTCCTGGACTGGCTCGCGCCGGCCGAGGCGACGTTCCGGAAGGGCTCGATCCTCGGGTTCGACGGACGGCAGGGCCGGGCGCACGTGTACCGGTCGATCCTCGAGGGCATCGCGATGACGATGCGCGACCGCGGGGATGCCATGGCCGCCGAGCTCGGGACGGCGTACCGCCGGGTGGTCGTCTCCGGCGGTGGTTCGTCGTCCGACCTGATGATGCAGATCATGTCGGACGTGTTCCAGGCGCCGACCATCCGTGTGGTGGGCGACAGCGCTGCGGGGCGCGGGGCGGCGATCTGCGCGGCGGTCGCGACCGGGGTGCACCCGTCGTTCGAGGCTGCGGCCGCGGCGATGGTCGTCGAGCGGGACCGCTTCACGCCGGACCCGCCGACCGCGGCGGTATACGACGCGCTGCGTGCCGTGCACGCGGACGTGACGGCGCACACCGACGAGGTCTACCGGCGGACGGCGGCCATCGTCGGCTGACGGGTGCGACGCGACCGCTCGGAGGACGGGAGGCGCGGTGCCAGCTGGCACCGCGCCTCCCGTCCGTCGCTGCGACCGTCTAGAGCCAGTTGCGCTTGCGGAAGATCGCCCAGAGCACGCCCATCAGGGCGAGCATCCCGAGGATCGCGACCGGGTAGCCGTACCGCCAGTGGAGCTCGGGCATGTGGTCGAAGTTCATCCCGTAGACCCCCGCGATGAGTCCCGGGGCGAAGAGGATCGCCGCCCACGAGGAGATCTTCTTGACCTCCTCGCCCTGCCGGTGCGCGGCGCGTGCGAGCTGGCGGCTCTCCTCGCCCTGCGCGAGGCTGGCGCTGGTCATGCGGCGCATCGCCTCGTTCTGCTCCTGCGACACCAGGGTCGCGTGCAGCGTCAGGGCGTTCTCGAGCAGGGCCCGGAACGAGTCCACCCGCTCGGTGACCCGCAGTGCGTGGTCGAGCACGTTCCGCAGGCGGTGCTGGACCTCGTCGTCGACGCCGTACTTTTCGGCGCCGCGGAGCAGCCCCTTCACCATCGCGGGCACCGGCTTCGTGGCGCGCTGGAAGGCCAGGACCTCGCTGAGGAGCTGGTAGATCCGCTTCGAGACGCCGGGGTCGACCTGCCCGGCGAACAGCTGGTCCTCGATGGCGTCGACGTGGTCCTGCAGGATCTCGACCACGGGGGCGTAGCCGTCGACGACCTCGTCGAGCACGGCGGCGGTGACGGCCTCGGAGCCCCGGGCGAGGAACTCCGGGTCGGCCTCGACCCGGGCACGGAGCGCCGCCAGGTCGGGACGCTCGGCGTGCCGGACGCTCACCACGAACCGGTCGCCGACGAACAGGTGCACCTCACCGAACTCGACGGTCTCGGCAGTGGTGTCGAACCACGCGGGTCGGAGCACCAGGAAGAGTGTGTCGCCGTACCGCTCGAGCTTCGCGCGCTGGTGTCCCTTGCGGGCGTCCTCCACCGCGTTCTCGTGCAGGTCGAACTCGGTCGCGACGGCCTCGAGCTCGGTGTCGTCCGGGCGGAAGAGCCCGATCCAGGCGAGGTCGCCCCCGGTGGCGAGCGACAGGGTCGACGGTGACCCGACGCGACGTCCCTCGACGTAGATCGCGTTGTCGATCAGTGCCATGTGCGTGCTCCTCTCGGGAGCAGGCAGGCGCGAAGTGACCCCGGAGTGATCCGGGGGAGGGGTTTGCTCAGCGAACGGGCACGGCGACGACCGTCAGGGGCGGCCGGCCCGATCGAGGATGGTCACCCGACATCGCGCCTCACCTGCCCTTCTGCTGGTCCGTCGGCCGCGGTGCGCAGCCTCGTGGCCACACCCGTGACCGACGGCCGACCCTACTCCGTCGAGTCGGCGGAGCCAAGTGAACGAACGCTCACATGCCCCAGACGTCGCGGTTCGACGACGCGACCGCGACCGCTCCGGCACCGAGGGCGGCCATCACGTCGGCCTTGTCGCACACCAGGCCGCCGGCGATGACCGGCACGGCGGTGTCGTCCCGGAGCCAGGTGATCACGCGCGGCATGCACCCGGGCAGGATCTCGATCGCGTCGGGTCCGGCCTGCTCGACCACGCGGGGGAGCTGGTGGTACGAGAACGAGTCGACGAGGAAGAAGCGCTGCACGGCGACGAGCCCGGCGCGCTTGGCGGCCCGGACGAGGTTCGACTTGGTGGAGAGCACGCCGTCCGCTCGGGTGTGCTCGGCGATCCACGTCACGACGACGTCCCGGGCAGCGAAGCCGTCGAGCAGGTCGACGTCCACGAGCACGGTCTTGCCGGCGTCCTTCGCCCGGGCGACGATGTCCGCGACGTCGAGGACGCTGCCGTAGAGCACGAAGACGACGCCCCGGTCGGAGGCCAGCACCTCGTCGAGCGCGGAGGCGTCCTTGACGCTGGCGATCACCGGGTCGTCGCGGAGTGCGTCGAGCACGGCGTCGGCTCCGGCCCGCGGTGCGACATCGCGTTCCGTCGTGGTCATACCGACCATTGTCGATGACGCGCCCTGACAATCGCGGGCGGGCGCGCGCGGGTCAGCGGGTGATGTGCAGACCGGCCGTCGCGAGCTCGGTGAGCTGCCACCCGAGCCACGGGCTCCACGCGAACGGCGCACCGGCGACCGACTCCCGCAGCGCGGCCTCGGAGACCCAGGCGTACTCGGCGACCTCGTCGTCGGCCGGAGCCGGGACGTCGTCGGTGACCGCGCGGAAGACCGGGCAGACCTCGTTCTCGACGATCCCGGAGGCGTCGACGGCGCGGTACCGGAAGTCCGGCAGCACCAGCTCGACGTCGCGGACGGTGATGCCGAGTTCACGCGAGGCCCGTCGGGCGATCGCGTCCTCGAACGACTCGTCGGGGCCGGGGTGGCCGCAGAAGGTGTTCGTCCACACCCCGGGCCACGTCTTCTTCGACAGCGCACGACGGGTCACCAGGACGTCGCCGTCGGTGTTCCGCACGTGGCACGAGAAGGCCAGGTGGAGGGGCGTGTGGTCGGTGTGCACCGTGAACTTGTCCGCCGCACCGATCGGGGTACGGTCATCGGCCAGGAGCACCACGGATTCAGGGAAAGTCGTCATCTGCATCGATAGGTTAGGCCAATGAGCGAGGAAGCGGCCACCGTGGCGCACATCGACCTCGCGCTCGTCGACGACTGCCTCGAGCGCTTCTTTGCCGTGTCGTCGGCGCGCGCCGAGCGGTACGGACGACCGTCCGGGGAACTCTGGCGGGTGCTCCGCAAGGCGAGCATGGGCGGCAAGCGCTTCCGCCCGCGCATGGTCCTCACCGCCTACACCGGCCTCGGCGGCGACGACTTGCACGCGGCCGCGCACGTCGGTGCCGCGTACGAGCTGCTGCACACCGCGCTCGTCGTGCACGACGACGTCATCGACCGTGACTGGTCGCGCCGCGGGCAGCCGAACGTGGCCGGGTCCTTCCGCGACACGGGCACGACGGGCGGACTGCCGCTGCCCACCGCCGAGCACCGCGGCATGAGCGCCGCGGTCATCGCCGGCGACCTGGCGCTCGCGGGCGCACCCCGGTTCATCGAGTCGGCCGGCGTCACGGGTGACCGACGTGCCCGCCTGCTCGAACTCCTCGACGAGGCCGTGTTCGCCAGCGCCGCGGGCGAGATGACCGACGTCGACCTCGCCCTCGGGGTGATGCCGACGGTGGACGAGGTCCTGCAGATGGAGCGTGCGAAGACGAGCGTGTACTCGTTCGAGGCCCCGCTGCAGTCCGGTGCGGTGCTGGCCGGCGCCGCCGAACCGATCGTCGAGGCGCTCGGCGCCTTCGGCCGCGAGATCGGGATCGCCTACCAGATCGTGGACGACCTGCTGGGGGTCTTCGGCGACGAGGGCACGACCGGCAAGACCGTCCTCGGCGACCTACGCGAGGGCAAGCGCACCATGCTGATCGCCCACGCCGCGACGACCGAGTGCTGGCCGGACATCGCGCCGTACCTCGGCGACCCGGACCTCAGCGAGGAGCGCGCGGCCGAACTCCGTGCGACCCTTGTCACCTGCGGCGCCCGGGCCGCCGCCGAATCGCGGATCGCCGAGCACACCGCACTCGCCCGTGCCGAGCTCGCCGGACTGCCGTACGACCTCGCCGACCGCCTGGAGGCCCTCGTGACCGAACTCGTGGAGCGCGCCCGGTGAGCCACAGCCGAACGGAGCCGCGTCTCACGACCCGGCTCCCGCTCTACGACGCCACGGCCGAGGCCGCGTCGGGCGTCGTCATCGACCGGTACTCGACGTCCTTCGGGCTCGCCAGTCGGCTGCTCACGAAGGACACGCGTGAGCACATCCGCAACGTGTACGCCCTCGTCCGGGTCGCCGACGAGGTCGTCGACGGGCCCGCGACCGAGGCCGGACTCGACCACGACCTCGCCCGGACGGTCCTCGACGAGCTCGAGGCCGACACCGAGCGGGCGATCGCGCTCGGCTTCTCCGTCAACCCGGTGGTGCACGCCTTCGCCCGCACCGCTCGGGTCACCGGGTTCGGCCCGGAGCTCACGCGGCCGTTCTTCGCCTCGATGCGGATGGACCTCGAGCGGACCGAGCACGACCAGGAGTCCTTCGACCGCTACGTGTACGGCTCGGCCGAGGTGGTGGGCCTGATGTGCCTGCGTGCGTTCGTCCACCGCGCCGGCCGGCCGACGTTCGACGGCACCGTGCTCGTCGACGGCGCCCGAGCGCTCGGTGCCGCGTTCCAGAAGGTGAACTTCCTGCGCGACCTGCACGCCGACTTCGAGGTGCTCGGCCGCTCCTACTTCCCGGGGGTCGACATCCGCAGCTTCGACGAGGCGACGAAGGGACGACTGATCGCCGACGTGCAGTCCGACCTCGACCGGGCCGCCCGCACCGTCCGGCTGCTGCCGGCCGACGCGCGGAACGCCGTCGGCCTGGCGCACGCGCTCTTCCAGGAGCTCAACGACCGCATCGCCGCCACGCCCGCCGACCGCCTGGTCACCACCCGGGTGCGCGTCCCGAACCCGGTGAAGGCCCGCCTGGCCGCGCAGGTGCTCGCCGGACGTGCGCCGCTGCGGTCGCGCGCGACCCACCACCGGACGGGAGGCACGGTGTGACCCCGCCCCGCGCCTCCAGTCCGAAGGATGCCGGCACCACGACCAAGCGCAAGGTGCCCGCCCGACGTGCCGTCGTCATCGGCGGCGGCATCAGCGGACTCGCGTCCGCCGCCCTGCTCGCGCGGGACGGCTTCTCGGTGACCGTGCTCGAGCAGCGCGGGCAGCTCGGCGGCCGTGCCGGGTCGTGGGAGCAGGACGGCTTCCGGTTCGACACGGGCCCGTCCTGGTACCTCATGCCCGAGGTGTTCGACCACTTCTTCCAGCTGCTCGGCACCTCGGCCGACGCCGAGCTCGACCTCGAGAAGCTCGACCCCGGGTACCGCGTGTACAGCGAGGGCTACGACGACCCGATCGACCTCCGTGCCGACAGGGAGGCGAACATCGCCCTGTTCGAGTCCGTCGAGCCGGGCGCCGGCAGACGGATGCGGAAGTACCTGGCCTCGTCCGAGGACACCTACGCGATGGCGATCCGCCGGTTCCTCTACACGACCTTCCAGGACCTCACGAAGCTCGCGGCCCCCGACGTCCTCCGACGGCTCCCGAAGCTCGCGCGCCTCCTCATCGAGCCGCTCTCGACCTTCGCCGAGTCCGCGGTCAAGGACCGCCGCCTGTGGCAGGTCCTCGGCTACCCGGCGGTGTTCCTCGGCACGAGCCCGTACGCGGCGCCGAGCATGTACCACCTCATGAGCCACCTCGACCTCGCCGACGGGGTGCTCTACCCGAAGGGCGGCATCACCGAGGTCATCTCCGCCGTCGAACGCGTCGCCCGCCGTGAGGGCGCGAAGATCATCGCCGGCGCCAAGGTCGAGCGCATCGTCGTCGAGGACGGCCACGTCACCGGTGTCGTCCACCGCGACCGCGCCGGTGCGCAGCACACGGCGCCCGCCGACCTCGTGGTGAGCGCCGCCGACCTCCGGCACACCGAGCTGCAGCTGCTCGACGCGGAGCACCGCACGTACCCCGCCGCGCACTGGGCGAAGCGCGACCCGGGGCCGAGCGCGGTGCTCGTCTACCTCGGCGTCGACGGGCCCGTGCCGGGGCTGCTGCACCACACGCTGGTGTTCACCGAGGACTGGAAGGCGAACTTCGGCGCGATCTTCGGCGCCGACCGGCACGTCCCCGACCCGGCGTCGATCTACGTCTGCGCTCCCTCGGAGACCGACGCCTCGGTCGCACCGCGGGGATCGAGCAACCTGTTCATCCTCGTGCCGCTGCCCGCCGACCTGTCGATCGGCAAGGGCGGCATCGACGGTGCCGGCGACTACGAGGTCGAGCGGATCGCCGACCGCGCCATCGACGTCGTCGCCGAGCGCGCCGGCGTGCCGGACCTCCGCGACCGGATCCGGGTCCGCCGGACGATCGGTCCCCGGGACTTCGCCGACGACTACAACGCCTGGAGCGGCTCGATGCTCGGGCCGGCGCACACCCTCAAGCAGAGCGCGTTCTTCCGCGAGAAGAACGCCTCGGCGAAGGTCGACGGGCTCTACTACGCCGGTGCCTCGACGATCCCGGGCATCGGGCTGCCGATGTGCCTGATCAGCGCCGAGGTGCTCCTCAAGCGCATCCACGGGGACACCAGCACCGAACCGCTCCCGGCACCGCTCCGGCGGCCCGGCGCCACTGACTGATGCCCGGGCTCTACCTCGCCGGGCTGCTGGTGTCGCTCCTCGGCATGACCGTCCTCGACGCCCGGCTGCACTTGTTCTTCTGGCGGGCGCCGTGGCGGGCGGCGGCCGTGATGGTCGTCGGCGTGGCGTTCTTCCTGCTGTGGGACGTGCTCGGGGTCGCTCTCGGCATCTTCTTCATCGGGCCGCAGAACCTGCTGACCGGGGTCCTCCTCGCGCCGGACGTCCCGCTCGAGGAGCTCTTCTTCCTCCTGCTGCTCTGCTACACGACCATGAACCTGGTCGGCTTCGTGCAGCCCCTCGTCGCGCGGGGCCTGCGGCGGGCCGAGCGGAGCCGATCGTGACCGGCTCCGGCGCGTACGCCCTGCTCGCGCTGCCGTTCTTCGCCGCGGTCGCGGTGGTCGCCGTCGCCGCCGGGGTCGTCGCCGCACGACGTGCTCGTGCCCGGGGCCGCCGTGCACCGACCGGCCGGCGGATCGCCCTCGTGACCGGGCTCGTCGCCGGCATCGCCCTGCTCGTCATGACGATCGTTTTCGACAACGTCATCGTGACGCTGCGGATCGTGGCGTACGACCCGGCGCTCATCAGTGGTGCGAAGATCGGGGCGATCCCGGTCGAGGACCTCGCGTACTCGATCGCCGCGATCGTGCTGCTCCCCAGCCTGTGGGTCCTGTTCGACCGACCCACCCGGCCATCCCACGAAGAGGAACCGACCCGATGAACGCGAGCACCGCCTCCAGGCCGTCGACCCTGCGCGCCCTGTTCGTGTCGTCCCGGCCGATCAGCTGGGTGAACACCGCGTACCCGTTCGGTGCCGCGTACCTGCTCGGCAGCGGGGTCGGTGTCGAGGGTGGCGGCGGGTTCTCGCTCGTCGCGTTCCTCGTCGGCGTCGTGTACTTCCTCGTGCCCTACAACCTGGCGATGTACGGCATCAACGACGTCTTCGACTACGAGTCCGACCTGCGGAACCCGCGCAAGGGCGGGGTCGAGGGTGCCCTGCTCGACAAGAGCGTGCACCGCACCACGCTGTGGGCCGTCGTCGTCACGAACGTGCCGTTCCTGGTCGCGCTCGTCGTGCTCGGCGCGGTGTCCGGCAACGGGCCGTGGTCGTGGCTCGTCCTCGCGATCAGCGTGTTCGCCGTCATCGCCTACTCGGCACCGGGGCTGCGCTTCAAGGAGAAGCCGTTCCTCGACTCGCTCACGTCGAGCACCCACTTCGTCTCGCCGGCGATCTACGGCCTGGCGCTCGCCGGCCCGCACTGGACCGGCCAGCTCGTCGCCGTGTGCGTGGCGTTCTTCCTGTGGGGCGTGGCGTCGCACGCGTTCGGTGCCGTGCAGGACGTCCTCGCCGACCGGGCCGGTGGGATCGGCTCCGTGGCGACCGTCATCGGTGCCCGCGCCACCGTGCGCCTGGCGTTCGTGGCGTACCTCGTCGCCGGTGTCGCACTGCTGTTCTCGGCGTTCCCTGGTCCGATCGCCGCGATCGTCGTCGTGCCGTACGCCCTCAACGTGCTGCCGTGGTGGAACGTCACCGACGCGGGCGCGGAGTCCGCGAACGCCGGGTGGAAGCGGTTCCTCTGGATCAACTACCTCGCCGGGTTCATCGTGACGATGGCACTCATCGCGTACGCGTTCACGCACTGACCCGTGCCCTGACAGACTGGACGCACGCGCCGCGGGAGTCGTGGGGCGCCAGCCACGAAGGAGTGCACGCATGACGGTCCGGATCATCCACGTCGGTCTCGGAGGGTGGGGCGGCAACTGGGCCCGCACCGCCATCCCGGAGGTCACCGAAGTGGAGGTGGTCGGGATCGTCGACCCGGTCCCGGCGACACTGGACGCCGTGCGGTCGGACCTCGGCCTGCCGGAGTCGGCGGCGTTCGCGTCCCTGACCGAGGCGCTCGCCGGGGTCGAAGCCGATGCCGTCGTGATCACCGCCCCCGCCGTGACGCACGTGCCGCTCGCCCTCGAGGCGCTCGAGGCCGGCAAGCACGTCCTCGTCGAGAAGCCCTTCGCCAACACCACGGACGAGGCCGTCACCGCGGTCCGTCGTGCCGAGGAGCTCGGGCTCGTGCTGCAGGTCAGCCAGAACTACCGCTGGTACCCCGCACCCCGGGTCGTGCAGGACCTGCTCGCCGCGAGCACCGTCGGCGAGCTCTCGGCGATCAACGTCGACTTCCGGCAGTGGGACAACGACCTCGCGTTCGAGGAGCACCCGCACTACCGGTTCCCGCACGCGATGATCAACGACATGGCGATCCACCACTTCGACCTCCTCCGGATGATCACCGGTCGCGAGGCCGTCCGCGTGTTCGCGAAGTCGTCGTACCCGTCGTACAGCAAGTACCAGGACGAAGCCGTCGCCTCGATGATCATCGAGCTCGACGACGGCCTCGTGGTCAGCTACCGCGGCAGCTGGCTCTCGCGCGGCCCCCGGACGGCCTGGGCGGGCGAGTGGAGCATCCAGGGCGAGGACGGCGAACTGTGGTTCACGAGCCGCTCGGGGGAGCCGAACGCGGTGGCCGGGGACCGCGTGACGGTCCGCCGGACGCAGGACGACGGGGCCGAGGCGGTCGAGCTGCCGACGATGGCGCACACCGACCGGCAGGGCGGGCTGCAGGCGTTCGCGCGCTCGGTGTCCGGTGGTCCCGCGCCGGCGACGAGCGGTCGCGACAACCTGCGGAGCCTCGCGCTCATGGAGGCGGCGGGCCGCTCCGCGGCGTCGGGCCTGCCCGAGGACGTCGTCGTCCCGTCCTGACGCCCGGCGGGCCCCGCCCCGCCCCGCGAAAGCGACAGCCTGCCGCCGCGGTCCCGCGGCACCCTGTCGCTTCCGCGGCACAGACGACGGGCCGGCCCACGGGTCTGTCGCTCCGGCGGCACGGACTGGAGGCGCGGTGCGGGCCCGACCCGCGCCTCCAGGCCGCCGTCCGGTCGCGCTCCCGCCCCGCGAAAGCGACAGTCTGCCGTCGCGTTCCCGCGGCACCCTGTCGCTTTCGCGACACGGACGGCGGGCCGGCCCGCGGATCTGTCGCTTTCGCGAGACCGGCATCGGCACCGGCGGTGCCCGCCGGCCGCGTCCGCCGTGCGCGGGACACGCCCGGGGCTGGACATGACCCCGGCCCGAGCGTGTACGAAATGGGGAATGGCCAAGGACAGTCTCCCCGAGCTCGAACTCGCGAACGTCCGCACACGTGAGGGAATCACGGACACCGTGACCGAGATCCGACGTCGTGCGGACATCCCGGCGCGCACCCGCCTGGCGATCGCGAAGACCAAGCAGCGCTGGCACCGCGACCCCACCCCGCTCGTGGCGATGGGCGTGACCGCTGCAGCCGGTGTCACGGCGATCGTCGTCGGCATCGCGATCCGCAACAACCCCGCCGGGCACCTCGCCGAGCCGCCCACATCGTCGGCCTTCACCGCGCTGCTGCCGTTCGGGGCCCGTGGTGGCGACGGCCCGGGCGCAGCCGAGCAGAGCCAGCCCGGACGCAAGGGACGCAAGGCCCGTGCGAAGGCCGCCGAGGAGTCGCTCGAACGCGACCCACAGCACCGCGCACGCGTCAAGCAGCGCGCCGGGATCGCCGCGGTCCAGCGCCGCGCGACGAAGAACCGCAAGCAGGCCGCCAAGCGTTCGAAGCAGGCACTGAAGGCGAGGGGGTAGTCCCGTGGCACGCGAGCAGCACAAGCCCGAACCCGACGACCCCCGCAAGCCCGACAGCCCGGCGGACCTCACCAAGCCCACGCTGGTCTACACGCTGAAGAAGACGCTCCGCGAGTTCTCCAGCGACCAGTGCACCGACCTCGCCGCGAGCCTGACCTACTACACCGTGCTCGCGCTCTTCCCCGGTCTGCTGGCCGTGGTGTCGATCCTCGGGCTCGTGTCCGACCCGAAGAAGACGATCGACACGCTGCTCGACCTCGTGAACAACATCGGAGGCGAGCAGGTCGTCAGCCTGCTCCGGGACCCCATCGAGGGACTCGTGCGCTCGCCAGCGGCGCCGATCACGTTCATCGTCGGTGTGGTCGGTGCGCTCTGGTCGGCCTCCGGGTACGTCGGCGCGTTCGGCCGCGCGATGAACCGGATCTACAACGTCCGCGAGGGGCGTCCGATCTGGAAGCTCCGCCCGACCATGCTCGGTGTCACGCTCTTCACCGTCGTCCTGCTCGTCCTCGGGCTGCTCGCGCTCGTGTCCGGCCCGCTCGCCCGCAGCTTCGGCGACGTGATCGGGCTCGGCGACGCCGCCGCGACCGTCCTGAGCATCGTGCAGTGGCCGATCCTGCTCGTCATCGCGATCATCGTCGTCGCGGTGCTCTACTACTGGGCGCCGAACGTCAAGCAGCCGAAGTTCCGGTGGGTCAGCGGCGGGTCGATCGTGGCCATCCTGATCCTCGTCGTCGCCAGCGTCGGGTTCGGCTTCTACGTCGGGAACTTCTCGAACTACAACGCCACGTACGGATCCCTCGGTGGCGTGATCGTCTTCCTGCTGTGGGTGTGGATCACGAACAACGCGCTGCTCTTCGGCGCGGAGTTCGACGCCGAGCTCGAGCGTGGACGGCAGCTGCAGGCCGGCATCCGTGCGGAGGAGGACATCCAGCTCCCCGAACGCGACACCCGGCAGATCGAGAAGCAGGACGAGAAGCGCGCGCAGGACGTCCTCGACGGCATCAAGATCCGCGAGGACGCCGACCGCCGCTGACGGGACATTCCCGGTCGGGCTCGCTACGGTTCGCCCGTGCCGTCCTTCCTCGAGGGGCTCCCGTTCTGGTGGCTGGTCCTCGCGCTCTTCGTCGTGGTGCTCTGCCGCGCGCAGGCGACCTACTGGCTGGCACGGCTCGCGGTCACCGGCGCGGCGCGGTCCCGCTGGGGTCGCTGGCTCGACTCGGCGGCGGTCCGTCGGGGTTCGGCGCTGCTCGACCGCTGGGGGCTGCCCGTCGTGACGGTCAGCTTCCTCACCGTGGGGCTGCAGACGATCATGAACGCGGCCGCCGGCATCGCCCGGGTGCCGTGGTGGCGGTACACGATCGCGATGGTCCCGGGCTGCGTGGCGTGGGCGTTCGTCTACGCGACGGTGGGGATCGCGCTGTTCTGGGCGGTGCTCGCGGCGTTCGCGGGGTCGCCGTGGGGCGTGGTCGTGCTCGTCGTGCTGGCGGCGGCCGCCGCGGTCGCCGTGTGGACGGTCCGGCGTCGTCGCCGGCTCGCCGCGGACACGTCCCGGGTCTGACGGCCAGGAGGCGCGGTGCCGGCCCGCCCCGCGGCCGTCGTCCGGTTCTCCACAGGCTGGAGGCGCGGTGCCGGGCCGCCCCGCGGCTTCCGTAGGGTGGTGCGCATGACCGACACCGCGCCTCCCGTCCGCCCGACCGCACTCGTCACGGGCGCGACCCGTGGGATCGGCCGGGCCATCGCGCTCGACCTGGGACGCACGCACCACGTGCTCGTCGGCGGCCGGACCGCCGCCGCCGTGGACGCACTCGTCGCCGAGCTGCCCAGCTCGTCGCCGTTCGTGGGGGACCTCGGCGCGGGCGAGTTCCCGCCGCTGCCGGAGCGCCTCGACGTCCTCGTGCACTCCGCCGGGGTCGAGCAGGGCTCGACCGTCGCGGACACCCCGCGCGAGGTGTGGGAGCAGGTCTTCGCCACGAACGTGTTCGCGGTCGCCGAGCTGACGCGGCTCGCCCTCCCGGCCCTCCGCGCGGCGCACGGCATCGTCGTGCCGATCAACAGCGGAGCCGGGTTCCACTCCGGCCCCGGCGGCGGCGTGTACGCGGCGTCGAAGTTCGCGCTGCGGGCGTTCGCCGATGCCCTGCGGGAAGAGGAACGGGCGAACGGCGTCCGGGTCTCGAGCGTGCACCCAGGCCGGACGGACTCGGACATGCAGCGGGCGCTGACCGAGAAGCTCGGCGAGGACTACGACACCGACTACTACCTCGCGCCCTCGGACGTGGCCGACGCCGTCCGGACCGTGGTCGACCTGCCGGAGCGGGGCGCGATCGAGTCGCTGGCGATCCGGCCGACGCGGCGGCGCTGACCCGCTGCGACGGGGGGCGGGTCACCCGAGCTCGATCCTCGTGGTGAGGTCGAGGCGGTCGAGGAACGTCTCGTCGTGACTGACCACCACGAGGGCTCCCCGGTACGCCCGGAGCGCGTCCACGAGCTGGTCGACACTCGTCAGGTCGAGGTCGTTCGTCGGCTCGTCGAGTACCAGCAGCTGCGGCGGCGGATCCGCGAGCACGAGGCTCGCCAGCGCCACCCGGAACCGCTCCCCGCCCGAGAGCGCGCCGGCCGGGCGGTCGACGGTGTCCCCGCGCACCAGGAACTTCGCCAGCCGGTTCCGCACCTCGGCCGGCGGGACGTGCGGGGCATCCCGCCGGACGTTCTCGAGCACCGACAGCGCGTCGTCGAGCGAGTCCTTCCGCTGCGGCAGGTAGCCGATGCGCTCGACGTGCGGGACCGCAGTCGTGTCGGGCAACGGGTGCGCCCGCGCGCCGGGGACCCCGACGAGCTGCTCGAGGAGCGTCGTCTTGCCGACGCCGTTGTCCCCGGCGACCGCGATGCGCTCCGGACCCTGCACGATCGTCGCCCGCCCGCGCAGCGTGATGGTCGCGATCTGCCGCGACGCCGGCACGTCCGGGTCGGGGAGCGTCACGTGGATGGACTCGTCCGCGCGCAACCGTCCCTCCGCCTCGCGCTTGGTGGCGAGTGCGGCGGCCTCGTCCTCGGCGTACCCGGTGCGGAGCCGCCCGGCGGTCTGTTCGCCGCGCTTCCGCATCTCGTTCGCGAAGATCTTCGGCATCCCCTCGGCGGCCTTCACCCCGGACCGGGCCCGACGGGCGATCTTCGTCTCGGCCTCGATGCGCTGCCGCTTCTCGGTGCGGTGCCGCTGCTCGGCGACCCGGACCTCGCGTTCGACGGCGGCCTGCTGCACCGAGAGGTGCTCCTCGAACGCGCTGAAGGTCCCGCCGAACACGGTCATGCCGCCCGCGCGGAGCTCGGCGACCTCGTCGACGTGTTCCAGGAGCTCGCGATCGTGGCTGACGACGACGAGGGTGCCCGGCCAGTCGTCGACCATGTCGAGCAACATGCTCCGGGCACGACGGTCGAGGTTGTTCGTCGGCTCGTCGAGGAACGCGATCGGGAGCCCCCGTAGCCGGATGCCGGCGACCGCCACGAGGACGGCCTGACCTCCGGACAGGGTGCTCACCGGACGCTCGAGGTCGGCGCCGATGCCGAGGCCGATGCCGTCGAGCGCCGCGGCCGCACGTTCCTCGAGGTCCCAGTCGTCGCCCACGGCGTCGAAGTGCTCCGGAGCGGCGTCACCGCCGAGGATCGCGCGGAGGGCCGTCAGGGTCGGACGGATGCGGAGGAGGTCGGCGACCGCGTCGTCGTTCTGTGGTTGCAGGCGTTGCGGCAGGTGGTCGACGGGACCGGACGTCGTGATGGTGCCGGACGTGGGGTGGAGCCGACCAGTGACCAGCCGGACGAGGGTCGACTTGCCGGCACCGTTCCTCCCGACCAGGCCGGTCCGGCCACGGCCGAAGGCGGTGGTGAGGTGGCTGAGCGCGACGGTGCCGTCGGGCCAGGCGAAACTGAGGTCGTTCAGGACGACGGACGGACTGATGGGCATACGGGTGCCTCCCCGGTGGTCGATGCTGGGCGCACGACACCGGACCCGCCACGGGAGGGCGGAGCGCCCGACGGGGCGCGACGATCACGGTGTCAGCGCGAGGGCTGAGCAGATCCGGTGATCGACAGCAATTCGTCCACTTCCGTCGGGGAGCCCTGCGTGACCGCCACCCGCACCGCCGGTCGGTCGTCCCGCACCGGTGGCCTCGCGATGACGACGAGGACCCGCCCACGGTACGCCGGGAGTCTCGCGCCGCGCAAGGCCCTCGAGCCGTGACAGGCTGGGGGCATGCCGGAGAACCTGCTGCCGAACCCGACCGCGAACCCCGAGACGCTCCTGCCCGCCGAGCCGGAGGTGACCGCCGCCCTCGCCGCCGACGCCCCCGTCGCGAGCGTCGTGGTGTCGCACCCGGCGTCGAGCCTGGCGTGGGCACTGCTCGCCGACGAGGCGTGGGAGCGTGGGGCGACCCTCGAGTCCTACGCCTACGCGCGGGTGGGGTACCATCGTGGGCTCGATGCGCTGCGGAAGGCGGGCTGGCGCGGCGCCGGGCCGGTGCCGTGGTCGCACGAGCCGAACCGGGGCGTGCTGCGGGCGCTGTTCGCGTTGCGGCGGGCGGCTTCGGCGATCGAGGAGCCGGGCGAGCCCGAGCGGCTGACGGAGTTCCTCGATGCGTCCGACCCGGCGGCGATCCCGGCGCTGAGCGCGTAGAGCGCCCCGCGCCCCGCGGCCCGCGCCCCGCGCGCTCGCGCTGGCGCGCCCGGCCGTCGCACAACGAAAGTCACCTCGAACCGCGCTTCCGCCTGGTTCGAGGTGACTTCCGTTGTGCGAGACCGGCGAGCCGCCGGCGGCTAGCGCGCGACCGCGGCCGCGCCGCGCCGCCGCGCTGCCGCTTCAGGTTCGTCAGCTGCTGCAGCACCTCGTCTGAGGTCGTGATG